>JAUMBM010000309.1:0-3699 GCA_032115735.1 Saprospiraceae bacterium | reverse complement strand
CAATCGATTACCTTTACCAGCGGCATAGCCAGCAGGACAAAATCGTAGACATAGGGTGCGATATTGACGGATGAAGTCTCGGGGTGGATGTACACCAGATCGGGATCCTCCGATTCTTTTTCCTCCACGCTGTACTTCAGTACCAGATGCTGGCTGTCTTCCAGCGGCAGATCAATCGCTGCGAGGCAGCGGTCGCACTCAGTGCGCACACTCCCCTGAAAATCAAAGCTCAGCACCACCATATCGGCTCGCTTGTCAAAACCAACTGTCAGATCAATCACCCCTTCTTCTATGGGTGAAAACTCGAAAGCTGCAAAAAACTCACGATCGATGCGGAAGGTGAATTCGTGCAGGCCGGCATGCAGACCCTTGACCGGTATGCGAAAAGGGAGAAGAGGATCCATACACAGCTTTGCTTTCGTTGTTGTAGCGCCAGCCTGTTTTCAGCAGGCCTAAGCGTGTGCAAAGGTAGAAAGTTATACGAAAAAATCATACTTATGTGTATTTTTTTTGCGGCTGTAGCCGCAAAAAAAACGCACATAAGTTTTACTTTGCTGTTATGCTGCGCAAAAACAGCAGTTCTTTAGATAATCGTCGACAAGCGCTGCCCCACCTGTTCGTGGCGGATACCCGGCGCATCGGCATCGCTCACCAGATGCGCGACGATATCGCCCATCTCACTGCAACTACACTGCACAGCAGGATGCAGGTCCGGCGTACCCAGGCCTTTGGCCAGCACCTGGGCTACCGCCTCGCGCACCACCTTACCTTCGTTGCGCAGGCCGAGGTGATCGAGCAACATAGCTGCCGACAGGATGGTAGCCAGCGGGTTGGCAATATCCTTGCCTGCTGCCTGTGGGTAAGAGCCGTGAATAGGCTCGAACAAGGCCGTGCGCTCGCCCAGCGAAGACGAAGGCAGCAGCCCCAGCGAGCCCGCCAGCACACTCGACTCATCCGATAAGATGTCGCCGAACATATTTTCTGTCAGCACCACATCAAACTGCGCGGGGTTGACAATCAACTGCATAGCAGCATTATCGACATACAGATAATCGATCTCGACATCCTCGTAGTCGGCCTGCATCGACTGTATGGTCTCTCTCCACAGTCGGCTGGTCTCCAGCACATTCGCCTTATCGACCACCGTCACCTTCCGGCGCCGGTTGCGTGCATAGTCAAAAGCGATGCGCGCTACGCGCACGATCTCCTCGCGGCTGTAGCTGCAGGTATCAAAGGCCGTATCGGCCGAGGGCCGCCCTTTTTCCCCAAAATAAATCCCGCCGGTCAGTTCGCGCACCATCAGCATATCCACCCCTTCGAGCCTTTCAGGCCGCAGGGGCGCCAGGTGGCGGAGGCTGGGAAAAATGGTCACCGGCCGCAGGTTGGCATACAAGCCCAGCGCTTTGCGCAGGCGCAACAGCCCCTGCTCAGGCCGCACCTTAGCGGCAGGATCGTTATCATAGCGCGGATGCCCGATGGCGCCAAACAAGACAGCGTCGGCAGCGAGGCAGACGTCGAGTGTAGCCTGCGGCAGCGGGTCGCCCGTAGCATCAATGGCCACGGCCCCTACCAGCGCGGGGTGATAGACGAATCGGAAGCCGAAGCGATCGCCCACGGCATCCATGACTTTCTGCGCCTGGCTGACCACTTCGGGGCCAATACCATCGCCGGCCAGTACGGCAATTTGAAAAGTTTGCATATTGTTTGGCTTACTGAGCGCAGGTCGGGCCAGACTGCCGGCGGCAGGCAAAACCCGGGCATACGCAACTACTAATTATTATCTGTCTGCAGCCTGCTCGAAGGCCTCAATATCCGGGCGCAGACTGAGCAGGAAATCGATATCGTCATAGCCATTGAGCAGGCACAATTTCTTGTAGGGGTCGATCTCAAACGTGTAGGCCTCCCCCGGGCCCTCGATGCGCAACTGCTGCTGCTCCAGATCCACCGTTATCGGCTGGTCGGGCCGCGCTTCGATGGCCACAAACAGCCGGTGCAGGAAATCATCGGACACCTGTATCGGCAGCAGGCCATTGTTGAGCGCATTGCCCTTGAAAATATCCGCAAAAAAGCTGGAGACGACCACCCGGAAGCCATAGTCGGCCAATGCCCAGGCAGCATGCTCACGGCTGGAGCCACAGCCAAAATTGCGGCCGGCCACCAGCACCTCACCGCGGTAGATGCCCCCGTTGAGCACAAAATCCTCCTTCACCCTGCCCGCCTGGTCATAGCGCCAGTCGCGGAAAAGATTTTCACCAAACCCCTCCCGCGTAGTCGCCTTGAGGAAGCGCGCAGGGATAATCTGGTCGGTATCAATATCTTCTACCGGCAGCGGTACTGCGGTAGTCGTCAATGTTACAAAAGCTTGCATACACTATAAATTATACTGGCTGCAGCCCGCTGCAGCCGGCGGCCCTTGCGGAGCCATGGGAAAAAGCACCTAATTCCATTCCTCCCGCACATCCACGATGCGGCCGTGTACCGCTGCCGCTGCCGCGGTGAGCGGGCTGGCCAGCAAGGTACGCGCCCCCGGCCCCTGCCGCCCCTCGAAATTTCGATTGGAGGTAGACACGCAGTAAGCGCCGGCTGGAATTTTATCTTCATTCATCCCCAGACAGGCTGAGCAGCCCGGCTCGCGCAGCGCTATGCCGGCTGCCGCCAGCACCCGGTCGATGCCCTCGGCTTTGGCCTGGGCGGCTACCTGTTGCGAGCCCGGTACCACCATTACCTCCACGCCGGGCGCTTTAGTCTTACCCGCAAGGTAGCGGGCCACCAGCCGCAGATCTTCTATGCGCGAATTGGTGCAACTGCCGATAAATACATACTGCACGGGCATCCCCAACAAGCTGGCACCTTGCTCTAAACCCATGTATTCCAAGGATTTTTGAAAAGAAGCAGCGTTTTCTACCCGCGGGATGGCCGCGGTCACGCCCATGCCCATGCCCGGATTAGTGCCGTAAGTGATCATAGGCTCGATATCCTCGGCGCGGAAGTGATGCTCTGCATCAAAGACGGCATCAGCATCGGTATAAAGCTGTCGCCAGCCCTCCACAGCGCGCTCAAAATCAGCCCCCCGGGGTGCAAACTCCCGGCCGCGCAGGTAATCGAAGGTCGTCTCGTCCGGCGCAATCAGTCCACCGCGAGCCCCCATTTCGATGCTCATATTGCAGATGGTCATGCGCGCCTCCATGCTGAGCGAGCGAATAGCGGAGCCGGCGTACTCGACAAAATAGCCAGTGCCGCCGGCTGCCGTCAACTGAGAAATGATATACAGGATAATGTCCTTCGATAAGACGCCCGGTTGCAGCTCGCCTTCGACCGTGATGCGCATACGTCGCGGACGGCTCTGCAGCAGGCACTGGGTAGCCAGCACCTGCTCAACCTGGCTGGTGCCGATGCCGAAGGCGATACAGCCAAAAGCACCATGGGTAGAGGTATGGCTGTCGCCGCACACGATCGTCATGCCCGGCCGGGTGATCCCCAGCTCAGGACCGATCACATGCACAATCCCCTGGTAGGGATGCCCCAGCCCGTAGAGCTCCACCCCAAAGCGGCTGCAATTTTCCACCAATTTTTGCACCTGAAAGCGCGACAGCGGCTCCTCGATGGGCAGGTGCTGGTTGAGCGTAGGCACGTTGTGGTCGGCCGTAGCGATGGTCTGTGCCGGCCGAAAAACCCCCAGCCCGCGCGCCGCCAGGCCGT
>JAUMBM010000308.1:0-8076 GCA_032115735.1 Saprospiraceae bacterium | reverse complement strand
GCTTGTTGTGCTGTAAGGGCTTGTGCGGTTTTTGCCGGGGCTGCAGCCCCAAAAATTACTCAAGCGCCTGGCCAAATATCAAATGTATGGAGCAGGAGCAAGGGCAGGTTGTCAGCATGAGTCTGATACGGTATGAAGGGCTGGCAGCTCGCTGGTGGGCATTCACTCAAATGGGCATAGGCCCCGGCCAGCTCAGCGGGGTCGATGGCCTCAGCTTCGTGAAGCTCATGGGTAGTGGAGGGCGCAACGGTTTCGGTATCAGACCCAACTGGGGTGTTTACGCATTGCTGGGGGTGTGGGACGGGATGGAAAAGGCACGGGCTTTTTTTGCCGGCCACCCCTGGTGGCAGGCAGTAGACGGGCGCAGCCGGGAGCATGGCACTTTTTTCATGCAGACAGCCACCGCGCATGGCTACTGGGACGGCCGCATGCCTTTTGACAAAACTACAGATTTTAACCCGCAGCGGCCCGTGGCAGTAATCACACGGGCAACGATATACCCCTCGCAGATGGCACGCTTTTGGCGCTACTCGCGTACAGTAAGTGCTTCGCTGGATGACCACCCGGCAGCCAGACTCAGCATTGGTGTGGGCGAGTGGCCACTCATCCAACAGGCCACGTTTAGCCTGTGGAACAGTGGGGAGGATATGCTTCGCTATGCCTATAAGAGCCGGCAACACAGGGAAGTAGTCCAAAAAACCAAAGAATTGGGCTGGTATAAAGAGGAACTTTTTGCGCGCTTCGTCCCGGTGGCCATGGTGGGCAGCTGGGAGGGAATCGAGGGACTGCCTCTGCAGGCACAGGGCTAGACATGGAATACTGTTCCCGCCACATTGCCTGAGCGGCATCAGCCGCTCAGGCAATGTGGCCCGGTTTTTGCACCGGCTGCATTATCGTATTCACTATAGTTTCATCGGGAAGCCATACCTTTGTTTTATGGAACTCAATTATAAAACCTTCGGGCAAGGCCACCCCCTCATTATTCTGCATGGTCTTTTCGGATCGTTGGACAATTGGCAGACGCTGGCGCGTCAGTGGGCTGATCATTTTACTGTTTTTATCGTAGATCAGCGCAACCATGGCCGGTCTCCGCAGCGCGATGAAATAACCTACCCCCTGATGGCCGAAGATTTGCGGCAGTTTATGGAATCGCACTGGATGTACCACGCGCACATCCTCGGGCACTCGATGGGCGGAAAAACAGCCATGACTTTCGCAGGGCAGTATCCGGATATGGTTGATAAGCTGGTCGTCGTTGATATAGCGCCCAAACAGTATCAGGGGGGGCACGAAAATATTTTTGATGCCCTGCTGTCGGTCGATCTGCCTTCAGCCAATGATCGCAAGCTCGTAGAGGAACAGCTGGCAGCACGTATCCACGAACCGGCAGTACTGCAGTTTCTGCTCAAAAACCTTAGCAGGCAGTCCGACGGCAGCCTTGGCTGGAAGATGAATCTGCCTGCCATCTATCGTCATTATGCCGACATTCTCGCAGATATACCGGCCGGCGAACCCTACGACAAACCCACCCTTTTCATCAAGGGGGGGGAGTCTGCCTATATTCGGCCAGCCGACTGGCCGGCTATCGAGCAGCGATTTCCGGCAGCTCAGCTGGCGACTGTTGAAGGAGCAGGGCACTGGGTACATGCGGAGCAGCCGGCAGCGCTCCGACAGCTGGTACTTGATTTTCTGCTGGATGCCTGAGCCCGGCCTGTTGCCTGACAATAGCGGACCAATGGCAAGTTTGGCACCCGCCCGACAGCTGTCGCCTGCCAATGCTGCAGCCAATAGCGGTCGAACGCAAAATGCCTTGTCTTGCAGGTTTTATGATCGTTTAAACAAACCGCTTGATTACAGGGGGTATGCGTAAACAATTCTGTGAAAATCAATTGTGGCAGATAAAACAATTGTGGTACATTTATCGTATTGATTGTAATTTTGGGTTTTAAATTTACTACTATGAGAATTGTGTTTGGCATAAAACCAGCATTACTGGCCCTGATAATCTCTGCTTCTGCCTTCACGCTGACTGAAACCAACGACAAGTATTTTGAAATACTCAAAAATATTGAGTTGTTTACCAATGTCTATAAAGAGCTGAATGCAAACTATGTGGATGAGATAGATCCGGGCAAACTGATGCGCACTGGCATTGATGCCATGATGGGCTCGCTGGATCCTTTCACCAATTACATCAGTGAGGCAGATATTGAGGGTTATCGTTTTAGCACGGAGGGACGCTATCACGGTATAGGGGCTGTGAGTGAGAAGATCGGGGATTATGTGACCATCACGGAATTGTACAAGGACCAGCCGGCCGATAAGGCAGGGCTGCGGCCCGGAGATCAGATTGTCGCTGTGGATGGCCGCGATGCCCGCAATAAATCTATGGAGGAACTCAATGAGGTGATGCGGGGTTTTCCGGGCTCTAAGGTGGTGCTGAAGATCCGCCGCCCGGGCGCGCCGGGCGATTTTGATGTCACTTTGGTGCGGGCCGACGTGGATGTGCTGAACGTTCCTTACTACGGCATGGTGTCTGACAGTGTTGGCTATATTTACCTGTCGACGTTTACGCCGGATGCGGCCAAAAATGTCGAAAATGCACTCCGGGAGCTGAAAACGCAGCAGCCTGCGCTGCGGGGGGTCATCATCGATCTGCGCAACAACGGTGGGGGGCTGCTGCATGAGGCGGTCAACTTGTGTAATATATTTATTCCCCGGGAAAAGGTTGTTGTTTCTACCAGGGGCAAGATCAAAGAGCGCGATATGGTGTATCGCACAACGAGTGCGCCTTTCGATACGATCATTCCGCTGGCCATTCTCATCAACAAACGCTCGGCTTCCGCTTCGGAGATCGTCAGCGGGGTGATGCAGGATTATGACCGCGGGGTACTCATCGGGCAGCGTTCTTATGGCAAAGGTCTGGTGCAGAACACGATGGAGGTAGGCTACAACGCCAGAGTTAAGGTGACTACTTCAAAGTACTATATCCCCAGCGGGCGCTGTATTCAAAGTGTTGAATACGAAAATGGCGAGCCGGTTGAGATTCCGGACGCCCGCAGGGCACAGTTCCGCACGGAAGCAGGACGCTTGGTCCTCGATGGCGGTGGGGTGAAGCCCGATATCGTGCTGCCGCCACCCTATCAGGAAGGGATCGTGAAGACGCTGGTAGATGAGCACATGATATTTGATTACGTGACCAACTGGGTACTTCGTCATCCGGGTATTGACTCGGTTGACCGCTTCAAATTCACAGATTTCACTGATTTTGACAGCTGGTTGCGCGGCCGTCAGTTTGTATATGACAGTGAATCAGAGAAGATACTAAAAAAGGTAAAGACGGAGCTCGCCTCAGAGGGTGTGCAGGCCGCCGATGAGCTGGCTGCTTTGCAGGCACGCATCGATTTTGCGCAGCGCACAGAGCTGCAGAGTCATCGCGAGATCATTACAGATTTGATAGAGAAGGAGATAGCGGGTCGCTACTATTACCAGCGCGGTAAGGTACAGATAGGGTTGCGCAATGACCGGGAGGTGCGCGAGGCCATCAGCATACTGTCGGATCTCGATCGCTATCAGGGAGTACTCTCTGCAGGCGCAACAAATTAATTAAAAGAGTTTTGGCAGCCGAAGCTGCCAAAACTCTTTTTTGAGAACAGCCTTTCACTTTTTTCGAAGAAAAAAGTGAAAGGCTGCTATTTAGCATATACTAGCGCTGCAGTACTGCAGCAAACCTGCCCAGCGCGCTGTCCAGTCCGCTAAGATTTTTTCCACCCGCGGTAGCAAAGAACGGCTGGCCGCCGCCGCCGCCCTGAATGTCTTTGGCCAGCTCGCGAATGAGCTGGGAAGCATTGAGGGTGCCACTGTCGGACAGTGATTTGGAGAGGATGAGGGTCAGCATAGGCTTGCCGTCGCTCTCGTTGCCGAGCAGGATAGCTGCCGGAGCTGTCTCCTTTTCGAGCTGAAAAGCCAGCGTTTTGATGGCATTGGCATCTGCAACGGCTACCCTGGCTGCGAGCATTTTGAAGTTGGGCAGTTGGGTAAACTGGCTGAGCAGCTGGTCTTTGAGCCCGGCGGCCTGCGCAGCCTGTAGCTGCTCTTTCTCCTTGCGCAGTTGCCGCACTTCTTCCTGCAGGGCTTCAACCGCCCGGGCTGCCTGCCGCGGTTGCCGCAGCAGCAGCCGGATTTCCTGCAGGTCGGCAAGCTGGTCATTGAGCCATTGCTCGGCGGCATCTGCCGCCACCGCCTCAATGCGGCGGACGCCGGCAGCTACGGCGCCTTCAGAGACAATCCTGAACAGGCCGATCTCGCCCGTGGAAGTGACGTGCGTACCACCACAGAGTTCCACCGAAAAATCGGGCTCAAAGGTGATAATGCGCACGAATTCACCGTATTTTTCACCGAAAAGCATCATGGCACCCGACTGCCGGGCTTCGTCGATGGGTACATTGCGGCGCTCATCGAGCGCTATATTCTCCCGAATCTTGCGGTTGACGATCTGCTCAATGCGCGTGAGCTCCTCTTCGGTAACTTTTTGAAAATGTGAAAAATCGAAGCGCAGGCGTTCGTCCGTGACGTCCTGGCCTTTCTGGAGTGCATGTGGTCCCAGCACTTCGTGCAGGGCAGCATGCATGAGGTGTACGGCACTGTGGTGGCACGAAATGGCTCGCCGGCGTGCCGCATGAACGGAAGCGGTGACAGGCAGGCCCGGATTGGCGGGCAGCTGGTCGACGAGATGAATGATCAGGTCATTCTCCTTTTGTGTATCCACCACTTCTATTCTCTCGGCACCCACCAACAGCTCGCCCGTATCCCCTGTCTGCCCGCCGCTCTCTGCATAAAAGGGCGTATAATTGAGGACCAACTGGTAGCTGTCCTGGCCTTTAATTTTTACGGTGCGGTATTTGATGATCTGCGCCTGGTGTACAGTCAGCTGGTCATAGCCTATAAAATGCACGCTCTCGTGCTCGTGCAGAACCGTCCAGTCACCCACCTCCTTGGCAGCGTCGGCGCGGGAGCGCTCTTTTTGCTGTTGCAGGGCTTTTTCAAAGCCTGCCTCATCAACCTTCAGGCCCTTTTCGGCAGCGAGCAGGCGGGTGAGATCGATGGGGAAGCCAAAGGTATCGTACAGTTCGAAAGCATCCTGTCCGTTGATCTGCCCGTCTGTAAGCTGCAGGGCATCAAAGCGGTGGAGGCCATTCTCGAGCGTGTGCAGGAAGGTTTTTTCCTCGCCCTCGACGATGCGGGCTACCTGCTCGCGCTGCTGCGCAAGCTCAGGGAAGCAGCTGCCCATCTCCTGTGCCAGCACCGCAATGAGGCGGTGGAGGAAGGGCTCGCGTATGTTGAGGAAAGAGTAGTAGTAGCGCACTGCACGGCGCAGGATGCGCCGCACGACATAGCCCGCGCCGCCGCTGGCGGGCAGCTGGCCATCGGCAATGGTGAAAGCTACCGCCCGAATGTGGTCGGCAACAACCCGCATAGCCATATCACTCTTGGCTTCGGGTGCGTAGCTGGCCGTATATTGTTTGCCGGATACCTGTTCAATAAAACGGATGAGAGGCGTAAATATGTCGGTATCATAGGTCGCCGTCTTCCCCTGCAGCACCATACAAAGGCGCTCAAAGCCCATGCCTGTATCTACGTGGCTGGCCGGCAGGGCCTCAAGCTGACCATCGGCTTTGCGGTTGAACTGGATAAATACGTTGTTCCAGATTTCAATCACCCGCGGATGGTCAGTGTTGACCAGCAGATGCCCGGGCTGGGCTGCACGCTCCTCGTCTGACCGCAGGTCGACATGGATCTCTGAACAGGGGCCACAAGGACCCGTATCGCCCATCTCCCAAAAATTATCTTTCTTATTGCCGTACAGCACCCGGTCAGCAGGCAAAAAGCGAAGCCATATACCTTTCGCCTCGTCATCGGCAGGCAATTTTTCCCGCTCGTCACCTCCAAAGACAGTGGCATAGAGGCGGTCGGGGGCTATTCCGTAAACGCTGGTCAGCAGTTCCCACGACCAGCTGAGCGCCTCTTCCTTGAAATAATCGCCAATTGACCAGTTGCCCAGCATCTCAAACATAGTGTGGTGCGTACCGTCACGGCCAACATCCTCCAGGTCGTTGTGCTTACCACTTACCCGCATGCACTTCTGCGTATCGGCTATGCGCGGATTGTCAGGCGTGGCATTGCCCAGGAAAAAATCCTTGAACTGGTTCATGCCCGCATTGGTAAACATCAGCGTGGGGTCTTCCCTGTTGACGATGGGCGCAGAGGGTACGATCTTATGCTGCTTGTCGCGGAAGAAATCCAAAAACTGTTGCCGGATTTCACTGGCCTTCATCATGGTTTGTCATTTTATGGGCCACAAAGATACAACTAGCAAGCCTAAAAATTACAACAGCCCTAAAAATCACACTGATGGCCATATTCTTTGAGCCATTTTTCGTGTCTCGCGTAATCAGGCATAGCCTTGGCCACCCAGGACCAAAAGCGGTCGGAGTGGTTGAGCTCTATCAGGTGGGCCAGCTCGTGTATGATGACGTAGTCAATGACTTCGCGGGGCGCCAGCAACAGCCGCGTGCTGAGGTTGATATTGCCGGTATTGGAGCAGGATCCCCAGTTGCTGTGGTTGTATTTAAACCTGACATTTTTGACGGGCCGCCGCAGCTGCCCCTCGAAATGCAGGGCGGCCAGCTCGTGGATTCGCTCTTGAAAAACAGGGATGTATACCCGGGACAGCAGTTTGCTCAGCAAACTGCGTATGGCGAGCTTGCGGTCGTAGCCGGACAGCTCCCGGTCGATGTGCAGGCTTATGTGGTCGCCTGCCAGTCTGGCGGTGCAAGTCTTGCGCTCTTCTTCGAGCAGGCTGATTTGATAGGACTTGCCAAGAATGATGAGGGTATCTCCTGTTGTATAGTCCCCCCGGCGCTCATAGCGCGTGAGCAGCCCCGGCCTGCTCGCTTCCTGCGCCAACAGCCACTCGCGCAGATGCTGCCGGTAGTGCTCCTCAGCGGTCTTGTCTATGAATACCGGAAACCGAATGATGAGGTGGTCTTTGCCAAAGGCAGAGCGAATACTGTGCCGATGCTCACGGACAATTTTTACCGGAATTTCATACTTATCAAAGCTTAGCAGTGTATACTCCGTGCGCATAGCAGAAGGCTGTTGGACTCAAAAAAGGATGGAGAGATACAGAAGTCCTCAAAAACAAAACAGGCTGGCCCTCGGAGAAGTACCAACCTGTTTTCTTTCGCTATCTATAGTATATGAACTAGAACTCAGGGCAATAAATACCCCTGCGCGCTGGTCCGCAAATCTTATATACCAAGGCCAGCTCGAAACCGCCATTGCCATTGGTAGCCGGGCGGAACTGAGAGACGTTGAGGTCATAGCTGAAGCCCAGGCTGAAATTGTCATAGTCAAAACGCGTTGACAAAATAGCCGCATCCGTCAGCACACCACTATCGATCTTGTTGGACACACGCGTCCACAGACCAAACTGGAACGACTGGCCGCCCTGCGTCTTAGTAGCCGGCTGCAGCAAAAACTTGAAGCTGGTACCTGCATTGACCTGAAAAGAAGGCCCCTGGCTCATGATGATTACCCCTGGCAGCAGGCCGAAGCGGCGGCTGACCAGAAACTCACCACCGGCATGCGCTGTAAAGCGGCTGTAGAGCAAGTCTTCATCGTTGCTGTCAAAAGACTGGTTGGCCCGGTTGAGGTGATGAAAGGCACCGCCCAAATAGAGGCTGTTGTTGGCATCAAAGACCATGAACCACAACAAACCCGCACCCAAGTCAGCGAAGAGAAACTCGTCGCGATTGAAGGTTGTCTCCCCCGGATCCAGCGAGCCGTCATAGCCACCACGGCCATCGTGCTGCAGCCCCCAGCGGAGCTTCAGAAAGTCGAGGCTGCGCTGCGCAACACCCGCTTCCACACCAAATACGAGGTAGTTGCCATAATTGCGGCCACCCCCCATTTTTTTAGAATAAGAGCCCGACAGCTTACCCGTCAGGGTCGAAAAATTGGCCTCCCCGGCACGGTCGCCCCAAAAAGTGCCGCCTACACCGAAGTAGTCGTTGC
>JAUMBM010000307.1:0-4457 GCA_032115735.1 Saprospiraceae bacterium | reverse complement strand
GCCCCGCAGCAGGCTGCAGGGGGCTGCTGATGGCCTCAAAAGCTACTTTGGGGAGCTGGGGCGAGGCGAAAGCGTCGAGGTTGTAGGCCAGCAGGGCCGACCAGCTCGACATATCGTACATGACGGAATCTTCTATGGCCATCTGCCGGGAGAGCAGGCTGTGCACCAGCAGATGGCGAGCCTGCTGGCTGCGCACGACCACTGTGCCTGCCGGAAAGCTTCGCTCTGCCGACTGCCCGTCGCGGTAATTAACCGCCTCTGCCAGCCGGAAGGGGGCTTTTGCCTGTTCGACAGTGACGCCCTGGCGCAGCAGCAGATTGACCACATCCCCCACCCAGGGATCTTCCGGCTGTCCAAGAACGTATATCTTGGTAGCTGTTTTGGTATTGGCGGGATTCCAGGCATCGAGGCTGTACTGCAGCAGCTCGCGCCGGTGCCCGGCGGCTGTACGCACAGAGGCCACTGAGGTGAGGTAGTGGTCAAAAATCCGCTGCCGAAGCGTTAGCGGCAGCCCGTCATTGGTGATGACGGCGCGGCCGGCGCCGATGCCGCCCTGTTCGGTGAGCATGCCCACCGCCCCCATGACGCTGGGATAGCTGGAGCCATAGCCCGGGTAAAAGAAATCAAAGCGGTCGGTCGTGAAATAGCTGATGCCCCGGGCGTCAAAGGCCTGCCCGTGGGCACGGCCAAAAACTTTGGCCCATGGCTCATAGGCATCGGGCAGCAGTAGATTGCGGGGCGCCTCCCCGGGGACGGTGAAGTAGTTGGCGTCATAGCCTTGCTCGTGATAGTCGACATGCACCTGTGGCATCCACTGCTGGTACTCCGCAATATGGCCACGCGACTCCTGATGTACCCCCCACACCCAGTCGCGGTTGAGGTCAAACCAGTAATGGTTGGAACGGCCATTGGGCCAGGGTTCGTAGTGCTCCATATCGGCAGGCTCTTCGCCGCCCGTATGCCGCTGTATGCCGTTGTACCAGTATACGTAGCGATCGCGACCGTCGGGATTGATACACACAAACAGAATGATGACCGACTGCTGCAGCCAGTCGACAGTGGCCGCGTCGGTGGCCGCCGCCATGCGCCAGGCCAACTGCAGCGCCGCTTCTGTGGTGGAGGGCTCGTTGCCGTGAATGTTGTAGCTGAGCGAGACAAAGACCGGCTGATTTTCGGCCAGTTGCCGGGCTTTTGCCGGCTGCTCAACGGCGAGATCAACCAACTGCAGGTGCTGCTGCCGCAGGGTCTCCAATTGCTTGAGATTGTCGGGGCTGCTGATGATGAGCGAATATAGCTTTCGGCCTTCGTAGGACTGGCCGTAGGGGCGAAGGACAACTTTGTCAGATTGGTCGGCGAGGTATCGAAGGTAGGCCTCTATGTCGGCATACAGCGTAAACTGCTGGCCGAGTTCATACCCTAAGAACTGAGCGGGGGACTGCAAGCGACTGTCATAGCTTATACCCTCTTCGAGCAGCGAAAACTGCTTGGGAATGAGTTCGATACGTTGTGCAAAAACCGAAAAGGAGAATAACAGCAGGCAAAAGCCGAGCAAATTTTTCATAATCCCAGCGTAAATGGTGAAGAAATCTATGCACACAGAAGCACAAAATACTTCAATGAGCGAAATCCTCAGCTATACAACTGCAGAAAAATGAAACGAAATTTGCCGATAGTCGGGGCTTAGCTGAAGAAAGACAACACGTCACCGATCTTCTCCTTTAGTTCACCGCGATCGACGATAAAATCGAGAAATCCGTGCTCCAGCAGGAATTCAGATGTCTGGAAGCCTTCGGGCAAATCGCGTTTGATGGTCTCGCGAATGACGCGGGGGCCGGCGAAGCCAATCAGGGCTCCGGGTTCAGCGATATTGATGTCACCCAGCATGGCATAGGAAGCGGTAACGCCACCCGTCGTGGGGTCGGTAAGAAGCGAAATGTAGGGGACGCCGGCCTTGGCCAGCTGACTGAGTTTAGCAGATGTCTTAGCCATCTGCATGAGGCTGAAGGCCGATTCCATCATGCGGGCACCTCCGGTCTTGGAGATAATCATGAGCGGGGTACGGGTGCTCAGACAGTAATCGATGGCCAGGGCAATGCGTTGACCTACGACGGAGCCCATAGAGCCGCCAATGAAGGAGAAGTCCATGGCAGCTACAACCAGTGGCTTGCGGTTGACTTTGCCGCGGGCTACCTCGATAGCATCCGTGACCGCCGTTTTTCGATAAGCTTCGTCCAGGCGGTCAGGATAGGATTTAAGGTCAGTAAAACTGAGCATATCGACAGAACGCAGATTGGTAAACATATCCTCGTAGCCACTGTCGAAAAGAATTTCGAAGTAGTCTCTGGCACCGACGCGCACGTGGTAGTTGCAATGTGGACATTTAAACACATTTTCGCGCAATTCCTTAACTGTGGAGGTTTCGCGGCAACTTTTGCACTTATACCAGAGCCCTTCAGGAACTTCTTTTTTGTTTCTGGTGGCTGTTTGAATCCCGTCTTTTAGTCGCTTGAACCAACCCATAAGCTATGGTTATCTTGTTATGGCAACTCCCTTTTGTAGATTTGGCATGGGTCGAAGGCATGCAAAGATATACAATGTAGTTGTAAAGTAGTGTGCATCGATCGAAAAAGACAGCTTTTGAGGGCAATAGCGAAGATAATCGCATCAATAGCTGTAGGCTTTGACCGTTTCAATAAATGCGCTCACGCCTGTAAGCGGGGTATCCGGATAGACCCCGTGCCCCAGGTTGGCAATATGCCGCGATCCGAATGCCTGCAGCATCGCCTGTGTCCGGCTGCGGATGACCTCCTCGGAAGCGTACAGCAAGCAAGGATCAAGGTTGCCCTGCAGAGCTTTATCACCCGTCAGTTTGCGTGCCTGTTGCGGATCCTGTTGCCAGTCGAGGCCGATGACAGCACAATCGAGGGCAGCAAAATCAGGCAGTGCATACCAGGCATCTTTAGCGAAGATGGTCACGGGCACTAGTGGAGACAGCTCTTCGGTAATTAACTTGATCCACGGCAGGGAAAAGGCTCTGTACTGATCGGGCGGCAGTATACCTGCCCAAGAGTCAAAGAGTTGTACGAGTTGTGCTCCGTGGGCTACCTGCTGCTTGAGATAAGCAATGGTTGCGAGCGCTATGCGCTCCAGCAGCTCCTGCGCCAGCAGGGGCTCGTTGTAGAGGAACCTGCGCGCCAGCGAAAAGGTCTTACTGCCTTTTCCTTCGATCATATAAGCGAGGATGGTCCAGGGTGCTCCGGCGAAGCCGATGAGCGGCACGCGGCCGCCAAGCTGATTTTTGACGATACTGATGGCATCATATACATAGCGCAGCTGCGCTGCGGCCTCCTCAGGCCCGAGCAGCCGGCGGATGTCTGCTGCCGATTGTATCGTCTGTGGAAACCAGGGACCCCGCGCTTCTGCCATTTCATAGGGCAGGCCCAGCGCCTCGGGTATCACCAGAATATCAGAAAAAATAATCGCAGCATCAACACCGAGAATATCAACGGGCTGCAGGGTAACCTCGGCGGCCAGGGCCGGCGTTTCTGCCAGCTCCTTGAAGCCCGAAACACTGGCGCGCACGGCTCTGTATTCGGGCAGGATTCGGCCTGCCTGCCGCATCAGCCACACGGGAGGGCGCTCAACGGCCTGCCCCCCGGCAACCCGCAACAACAAATCATTTTGCATTAGCGTATGTATTGACTTTGCATTTCCGACCAATCGGGAAGCTGACGATAATGCCACATGTGCACAATGAGTCCCTTGCGCATCAGCAGCAGGCCCGGATTGGAGCGAATAATGGTTTTGAGCATGATGTCATCACCCATATACACGTCGACATCCAGCCCTAAAGCTTCTTCAAGGGAAGCGAGCTTCTCTTTGTCTGTGAAGGCAGTCAGAATAGTCACCTTGTGGCCGGCTTTTTGTGCCTGCTGCAGAATGGGCAGCAGCCGGGCTTTCCACTTTTCAAGATAGGCTTCGTCCCAGCTATAGACTTTTTTCATCACCTCTTTTTCCCGAACCTCAACGAGGCGGGGGATGGCGGTGACGCCCTGTCCTGTGATGAGGGTGTCGTTGACGAAGACAGAGTCCATTTCAACTGCCGGTACGGATGACTCGCTGCTGTAAAGCTTGTAGGCTACAATGACGAACTGATAGCCTTCATCGCTGAGGACGGCTTCTGTCATGTCAGCGCCTGTATCGTCAAACACCTCAAAATCGCTGATCTTAGTGGTGGGTACGCGGGGCTCTTCGCGAATCTGCTCGAGCTGCCACTCGGATTCCGGATACTGGGCATATACTTTGAGATATTCCGCCATGGGCAGTTCAACTACTCGTTTGTCTGTTTTATGGGTCATGCGGTAAGCAATCACCTGGGCAGCAGAGGCAGCTTCTGTTTCGGCCGCTTTTCGTTCAGCAATGTTTACGCCTATCTTGAAAGGGCGGAAATCAATGTG
>JAUMBM010000306.1:0-6470 GCA_032115735.1 Saprospiraceae bacterium | reverse complement strand
CCCTTATGGCGTACGGTACCTCGCAGTACACTGGGCGTTCCTTCCAGTCCGTACTGCTTTACGTACATCAACGAATCGCGGTTGGCATACACTTCATACTCACCCATACCCGGCACCTGAATGCTGCGCGTCTCCGCGAACAGGCGGTTGTAGGGGATAAACTTCAGTTTGCCATCCTCCAGGTACTGGGCTGTTCCCTGTCCTGCCAATACCACATTCCGCGGATTCCAGGTAAACTTGTAGTGCCAGGGGTTAGTATCGCTTTCCGGTGCCACCAGGCCCCCGGTGTATGACCGAAAGGTGGTAATCTCTCCCCCTTTGGCGCGGATTTCATCGATTTTCTGCATAGCAGACATGTGATCGATCCCCGGATCAAGCCCCATCTCCCCCATGAAGATTAGTTCACGACTCCTCGCTTCATCGGCCAGGCTGTACATCTCCCGCGACACGTAGGAAGCGTTGATGAGGTGCTTTCTGAGCCTGATACAGTCATAGGCTACCTCGAGGTGCAGAAAAGCCGGTAACAGAGAAACCACTACATCGGCCCGGGTGATCAATTCCCTGCGGTCATTGGTCTTGGTGGCATCCAGCCATACAGCGCGGCCGTTAGGATGCCCCCCTACCTTGGCCTCTGCCAGTTTGGGATCTGCATCGGCTACCGTGACAAACCAGTTATTATCTTTGCTCTTATCGAGCAGATAGCGAATCAACGCGCCGGAGGAACGGCCGGCACCAATGATCAGGATATTGTTCATGCGCATTTTCTGTTGATAGAAATATCAGAATCCGGCTGCAAGATACGTATGTTTGTACATTTGTGATTTCAGTCAAGGGCTTATTTGAGCAGACAGCCAGCGTTTTCAGGCCTGTGGGAAGCATTAATCATAACTAATGCAGTATTTTTTGCAAAAAGTATACGCAAAATAAAAGATTACCTATCTTTGCGTCGCTTTTCGCTGACCAACATAAAACAGTTACGAGCAAAGATGGCAAAAAGACTTAACAAAAATCAAGACAGCGATCTGCTGGTCGACATCGTGGAGGTGCGCGAAAGTGCACGCAATTTTTTTGACGATAACCAAAACATCATCCTGGGTGTTGTTGCCGGTCTTGTCATCGTGCTTGGCGGCTGGTTCGCCTACTCCAAGTTTTTCAAGGGGCCCAAAGAGACGGAGGCCATTGCACAAATTGTAGCTGCACAGCAGAAATTTGAGCAGGACTCCTTCGCGCTGGCACTCGCTAATCCCGGCAACGGGATGCCCGGTTTTGCAGATATTGCGAAGCAGTACAGCGGCACCCAGAGTGGCAACCTCGCACTCTACTATGCCGGTATCTGTTGCCTCAATCTCGGCCAGTTTGACGCTGCCGTAGACTACCTGCAGGATTACAGCCCTGCTGGTGATATCACGCCTGCCATGAAAAATGGCGCGCTGGGTGATGCTTATTCGGAGTTGAATGATTCCGACAACGCACTCTCTCATTACGAAAAGGCCGTATCATCATCCGACAACGCACTCATCACGGCTTACTACCTCAAGAAACTGGGGATGTACTATGAAAAGCTGAAAAGGCATGAAGATGCGCTTGAGCAGTATACTAAGCTGAAGGAGGAGTATCCCAATACGCCTTACGCAGCTGACGTTGATAAATACATTATCCGCGCATCTGCAGCAGGCAAAAGCTAGTTTTGTCCTGACCCGCGCCGTAAAAAAAGGTAAGGTGAGCTTGTGTTCGCCTTACCTTTTTTTGTAATAGTCTGCAGCGGATTGCAGATAATTGCGCCTTCTGACAACCTACTGCTTTACAGAAAGGTTGTTATAGCAAGCGTATATTTGATTATCAGAAAATCAGACAACATGGCTTCTGCCCTTCAAAACTTATCCGTCTATGACGAATCTTCCATGCCTTCTGCTGCGCCTTTCCGCTTTGGGATTGTCGTAGCCGACTGGAATGCCAGCATTACCCATGCCTTATACGAAGGCTGTGTGGCTACCCTGCGCAAGCATGGCGCGCTGGAAGAAAACATACAGACTATACAGGTGCCCGGCACTTTTGAATTGCCCGCGGGCGCCCGCCTGCTGCTCGGCAGCAGTAGCCCCGATGCTATTATCTGTATCGGATGCGTCATTCAAGGCGAAACGCGTCACAATGAGTATATCAACCTGTCTGTTGCCAATGGGCTCACCAACCTGAGCCTTACCTCCGGGCGTCCTTGTATCTTTGGTGTACTGACTCCCAACAATCTTGAGCAGGCGCTGGAGCGTGCGGGAGGCGTACACGGCAACAAAGGTGTTGAAGCTGCCACTACGGCCATTCGCATGGCAGCACTTCGTCAGCAGCTTGCCAAAGGCAACAAACCAGCCATAGGGTTTACCCTCTAACCTTATTTTTATGTCCGTTATACGTGTCCGAGCGCTCGATACAGGCTTCTTCAAACTGGATGGCGGGGCTATGTTTGGTGTTGTGCCCAAAAAAATATGGCACAAACTCAATCCGCCTGATGATAACAATCTCTGTCGCTGGGCTATGCGCTGCCTGCTGGTTGAAACATCCGACAGGCTGATATTGGTAGATACCGGTATCGGCAACAAGCAGGACGATAAATTCCGGTCTCACTTTGAGCCCCATGGCGATGCCGGCCTGCTCAAAAGTCTGCACGCACTGGGGTACACTGCTGCAGATATCACAGATGTACTGCTCACCCACCTGCATTTTGACCATGCAGGCGGAGCTGTTGAGCGGCTTGCCGACGGAAGTCTGCAGCCAACCTTTCCGAATGCCCGCTACTGGTCCAATGAGCGCCACTGGCAGTGGGCATGCCACCCCAATGCACGAGAGGCCGCTTCTTTTTTGCGGGAAAATTTTGTGTCCCTGCAGGAATCAGGTCAGCTGCATTTTGTGCCACCACCTAATGAACAGGCTGAAACGGACTGGCTGCCCGGCATACGTCTTCGCTGGCTGTACGGACACACAGAAGCTATGATGATGCCTATCATTGACTGGCAGGGGTATACCCTCGCCTACTGCGCCGATCTCATTCCTTCTTCCTATCACCTGCGTATGCCTTATGTCATGGCCTACGATCTGCGCCCGCTGCTTACGCTGGAAGAAAAACAGCGGCTGCTCGCAGAGGCGGCTGACAAGGAGTGGTTGCTATTTTTCGAACACGACCCGCTGACGGCCTGCCTGCAGTTGCGGCACGGCCCCGATGGGCAGCTAAGTTCATTGCCTCCGGCAATAACGCTCTAATTTCACCAACAGCAATGGCTATGGAACTCACCAACGGACTTGACTTTCTCAACGGACATAAAAAATTGGGCATACTGGGTGCAGGCCAGCTCGGCAAAATGACGGCCATTGCGGCGGCCAACTGGCAGTTGCCGTTGTGGGCACTGGACAAGCAGGCTGACTACCCCGCCGCCCCTTACATTCATCGGCTGGTGTGCGGCAACTTCAATGACGAAAAGGACGTACTTGCTTTCGGCAAGGAAGTAGATCTGCTGACCATCGAGATTGAGCATGTCAATACGGCGGCGCTCCATCAGTTGCAGGCCGAAGGTCTGCGCATCCATCCGGCTCCGCAGATTCTCGACACCATCAAAGATAAGGGGCTGCAAAAGCTTTTTTACCAGCAGCACCAACTGCCTACGGCGGCTTTCTCGCTTTTTGACAATGTTGAACGGCTGCGCGAAGCGCTGGCCGCGGGCCGGCTGGCATTTCCTTTTGTCCAAAAAAGCCGGACAGACGGCTATGACGGGCGGGGGGTGGCCGTGATCAAAGATGCCTCCGCTTTGCACAAGCTGCTGCCGGGCCCCTGTGTTGTCGAAGAGCTGGTGGATATATACAAAGAGGTGGCAGTCATTGTGGCGCGCAACGAGTCGGGTGAGATCAAAGCTTTTCCGGTGGTAGAGATGTACTTCCATCCGGAGGCCAATCTCGTCGACAGGCTGCTGGCGCCCGCCCGCATCAGTGAGCAGGAGGCGCAGGCCGCTACGGCGCTGGCGATCCGTACGGCTGCCGCCTTTGATGTATGTGGCTTGCTGGCGGTAGAGATGTTTATCGATCAGCAGGGGCAGATCCTTGTCAATGAGGTGGCTCCGCGGAGTCACAACAGCGGGCATCATACGATTGAATCCTGTGCCGTCTCACAATTTGAACAGCACCTGCGGGCGGTACTCAACCTGCCGCTGGGTGATACCCGCCTGCTTCGGCCCGCGGTCATGCTCAACCTGCTGGGCGATGATGGCTTCTCGGGTCCTGCCAGGTACCGGGGGATAGAGGAAGCGCTGGCGTTGCCGGGCGTTTCGGTGCATCTGTACGGAAAAACCCATACCCAGCCCTTCCGCAAAATGGGGCACATCACCGTCACGGCCGATACCCTGGAGGAGGCCATGCGCATAGCCGACAGCATTGAGGTTGGGGTCTACGCATAACGGTCAGCGTCGGGCTCAGTCAGGTGGCGGCTGAAAAGCCGGATTCGCGCAAAAGGCTGTATCGGTGAGGCTGTGTAAAAAGGCCAGCAGGTCCTTTTTTTCCCCGGCACTCAAGGTAAAAGGCTTGATGAGGGGGCTTTTGTTGGGGTGCGGTTTTCCGCCGCCGGCATAGTGATCAATAACCACTTCCAGACTGCTAAGGCTGCCATCGTGCATATAGGGAGCCGTGAGCGCCACCTGCCGCAGGGAAGGGATTTTAAAAAGCCCTATGTCTTCTGTTTGCTGTGTCAACCGGTACCTGCCGCTATCCTCGTACTGTTCATACAGTCCGTTGTTGGCGAATCGCTGGTTCGTAAACAGAAATCCGCTGTGGCAGCTTCCACAAGACAGTCTCTGAGAATGAAAAAGCCTGTAGCCGCGTTTCGCAGCCTCGCTAATGGCCGCCGCCTGCCCCCCAAACAAGTACTGATCAAAGGGCGACTGCCCACTGATCAGGCTGCGCTCGAAAGCCGCAATCGCCCGCGTGATCACAAAAGCATCGGGCTTGCGGCCGTAGGCATTTTGCGAAAGCACCACATAGGCGGGCATGCGCTGCAAGCGCCCGGCCACCAACAGGATGTTGAAATCAAATTCCTCGTGCTCCTGAACCGGTACCTGCACCTGCATCTCCAGGCTAGGCACACCTCCCTCCCGCATAAATGCGGTAAAATAAGCGACATTGGCCAATGAAGGGGCGTTGCGCCGCCCCTGACGGCCTTCGATGCCGATACTCTTCACCCGTCCATCGGAAAAAGCCAGCGCCGGCTGGTGGCAACTGCCACAGGAGAGGCTACTGTCGCGCGAGAGTGCAGGTTCGTAAAAAAGCTTACGGCCAAGCGCTATGCGCTCAGCCGTAAGCTGGTTGTCGGCAGGAAGCGTTGGCTTGGGAAAGCCCACAGGCAAGGGAACACCTGCCCATACATCCGTAGTCGATGCAACCACAGGCGGACGGCTACAGCTACAAACGTACAACAACCCCAAGCCTGCCAACAGCCAGTAAGTACGCATTACTGAAATATCAAAGCGGTTGATGCCAGCAGGCGTTTGGCATTGCCGGACTGAAACAGCAGCAGCTGATAGCGCCCGGCGGGAAGACCTCCCCGTTCCAGCGTTAGCATAGCTGCAGCAGGCAGGCCATCAATGGTACGCACGATCCTGCCTTCAGCATCCACCAACTGTAACATACAATTCGCTGCTGAAGGCAGCGTGGCCAGCTCATAGCGCAACTGAGCCTGGTCGGAAACCGGGTTGGGTGCCAGTATCATGACCGGTTTTGCTGCGTGAATCTCTTCGTTGCTGCTCACCAATGCATGCGTAATAAATCCTTGAACACCTGCGTTTTGCATCATCTGCTGGTTGGCGGGGAAACTCCCGTGATTAACCAGATTGTTCTGCAGCGGCATTTGATCAAACAAACGCGCATATTCAATGCTCAGCTCAAGCCGCAGTTCGCCATCTACGGCGGACAGTTGTGCCGGCACGTACAAGCTTGTGTAGAGGTGGTTGCCAAGGTTGTGAAATTCCATAGCCGACTCCGGTATGCCATCGGCATTGTTGTCGATACGCCCTTCTATGGCCATGAAGCGATAGCCTGATACCCACCCCCAGTGCATGGAGGGGTTCTGGGGCGCCAGTGGATGATCGGCAGGATAGGAAGCCGGATCAAGATGATTATGCGCCGAATCTACACCTATGCGCATACTAATACCCTCAATATCAGTAACGGACCAGTTGCCGAGGTCAAATTCTCTGCCAGGCTCAGCCGCATCTACCAGCAGGTACTGATCGGTGAGCATCAGCCTGCTGCCATCCGTCTTGTGCAATTCTATTTCGGCGATGTAAAAAGCAGCCCGGAACAGGCGTATCTGCTTACCATTCCAAATGGGAAAGACAGAGCTGTTGGGCGTCATGCGCTCGCCTGCCCCGAGGTGCTCAAAAGACATAATGACATTTGACTGCTGGCCAAGACACAGGCTGCTGACAGAAACAGTGACCCAG
>JAUMBM010000305.1:0-2744 GCA_032115735.1 Saprospiraceae bacterium | reverse complement strand
ATCAGTCGGGCTGCAGAGATACCCTGACATTTTCGGTTGACAGCCCGCCGCCCTACGATTTTGACACCCTTTTTGTACGCCCTACCTGTAACGGAGGTACCGATGGCTCACTCACTTTCGTTATCAGTGGAGGCACACTGCCATATCAGTATAACTGGCAGGGAGGTGGCTTTGGCAACAACAACACCCTAAGCAACATTTCTCAAGGCAACTACAATCTTGTCATACGGGATGGCAATGGCTGCATTATCAACCAGACATTGCCCCTGCGAGAGCTCGAGCTCACCTTAAATCCGGCTGTTCAGGCCATCACACAACCTAGTTGTTTTGGCTTCAACAATGGTCAGATTGTCGTCGCCATTAATAACGGACTAGCTCCCTATCAGTTTGATTTCAACAACGGCGGCGGTTTTCAGTCTGCCAACGTCCTCAATCAGTTGGTCGCGGGCACCTATCAGGTTGAGGTACTGGATGCCAATCTGTGCCGCGGAGACTTCACTTTTACTGTGGAGGATCACCCACTGCTTATGCTTGGTTTTGACATTACTGATGTGAGCTGCTTTGGTGAAACAGATGGCCGCATTGATGCCTTGGTAAGTGGTGGTGTCGGTGGATACCAATACCTTTGGAACACAGGTGCAACCAATAGTAACCTGTCACAACTGCCGGCTGCCAGTTATTTTTTGACCGTTACTGATGCCAATGGCTGCATTATTCAAGGCGACACGCTACTCATGCAGCCCCCTGCGCTTCTGCTTGATGTTGCGGCCATTGTAGACAATATATGCTTTGGCGAGTCAGCAGGCAGCATAGCCGTCATAGCCCGGGGTGGCAGACCAGGTTACGAATTCAGTCTGGACGGCAATACCTACCAGCTGGATTCCGTGCTGCGCAACCTTTCAGCTGGCCGCTATGAGGTTAGCGTACTGGACGCAAATGGCTGTACGGCCAGTGTTGACGCAATCGTTGGAGAACCTGCTCAATTATTTGTGGAAGCAGGTCCGGACAGGTCGATTATTCTGGGCTATGACACCCTGCTCACGGCTTTTAGCAACTATGCGCCGGTTACCTTCCGCTGGTCTCCCCTCGACAGCCTTGAATGCCTGAGCGTTGACTGCGACCGTGTGCGCGTCAACCCTGTTGATTTGACGATCTACACGGTAACTGTTGTCAATGAGGCTGGCTGTGTAGCCGTCGATACCGTACTCGTGCGCGTTATCAAAGACCGCCCCGTGTACGCGCCCAACGCCTTTAGTCCCAACAGCGATGGAGTCAATGACTTTTTCACCCTCTATGGAGGTCCCGGAATGCAGCGGATTCAAAAACTTCAGGTATATAGCCGGTGGGGATCTTTGGTGTTTGAAGCCAATGATATATTACCCAACGACCCAAAGCTTGGTTGGGACGGCAGATTCATGAATCAGGAAGTAGATCCGGGTGTATTTGTATTCCGGGCGGAGGTGCTTTTTGCGGATGGAGTATCGGAGCTGATCAGCGGAGATATCACTGTCCTGCGCTAGAGGCCATAACTATTTGCCGTTTCCGTCCTGCTAATTCACTATCTTTGCAGCCGAAAACGGCCTGCGTACTGGCTTTAGGGCGTATGCGACCGACAGAGACTAGATTTTACCAAATAATACCAAAACGACCTCCGGGCTTGTAGCAGCGGTCGTTGGCCTGTTGGCCCGGCCAACATACCTACCAACGATGCAGACTGGCTCATGTCCGGAGACTCTACACCATTATGGAAACAGCTGCCATTTATCAGCCCCGCCACAAGGTGCGAATCGTCACGGCTGCCAGCCTATTCGATGGCCATGATGCAGCCATCAACATTATGCGCCGCATTCTGCAAAGCAGTGGTGCAGAAATCATTCACCTCGGCCACAACCGGTCTGTTCAGGAAATCGTCGAAACGGCCATCCAGGAAGATGCTCAGGCCATTGCCATTACCTCTTACCAGGGCGGTCACATTGAATTTTTCAAATATATGTACGATCTGCTGCGGGAGCGCGGGGCAGGTCATATCAAAATATTTGGCGGCGGCGGCGGCACCATCCTGCCCTCTGAGATTGAGGAGCTCCATGCCTACGGCATTGACCGTGTATACTCGCCTGATGACGGACGTTCGCTGGGCTTGCAAGGTATGATCAATGACCTGCTGCAGCAATCGGACTTTGAGCTGGGTCGCCAGCTCAACGGGGAGGTCAGGCACTATCAGGAGGGAGATTTTTTGGCCATAGCGCGCCTGATCTCAGCAGCAGAAAACTATCCGGAAGAGAACAAGGCCCAGCTGGCCGCTATACATACGCAGGCGAGTACAATTCGAACGCCCATTTTGGGGATTACCGGTACCGGAGGTGCCGGTAAATCGAGCATGATTGACGAGCTCCTTCGACGTTTTTTACGCGATTTTCCCGACAAGAAGCTGGGAATAATTTCTGTTGACCCTTCAAAACGCAAGACTGGTGGTGCGCTGCTGGGCGACCGCATCCGTATGAATGCCGTGAATCCGGCTATTTCAGGTGGCAGAGTGTATATGCGTTCATTGGCTACCCGTCAGAGCAACCTTGCCCTGTCTGCCCATGTACAATCCGCCCTGGACATACTCAAGACGGCCCATTTTGACCTTATCATCCTGGAGACCTCCGGCATAGGACAGTCGGACACTGAGATTGTTGACCATAGTGATGTTTCTCTTTACGTCATGACGCCCGAGTTTGGTGCAGCGACCCAGCTCGAAA
>JAUMBM010000304.1:0-4748 GCA_032115735.1 Saprospiraceae bacterium | reverse complement strand
TTTGAGACCCGGTCAGAAAATTCCAAATACGCTCTAAAAAAACAAACATAGCTTTTTTTTGGTGAATGGCGAAATTTTCGGTTGAAAAGTAGAACTTTGCGGCCTTAATCGCAAAGGCATGAAATACATCAATCATCTGTTATTGTGCGTGTTACTGGCTGTTACGCAGCAAATCAGCGCGCAGGTCAACATAGGATTCCGCGGCGGGATCAGCACAACCGGCCTCAATGATCAGGTACTGTCGATACTTGACCAAAACGGCATCGACAACCTGCGGCTGGGGGTCAAAAATGCGCGCTATGGGGTGCATGCAGGTCTGGTAATGCAGGCAAAGCTGGGCAAATTTTTGCTGCAGCCGGAGTTGCTGCTCAATTCCAGCAGAGCAGACTACCAATTGCGCGATATCAGCAGCACCTTCGACACCCTGTTTTCTGAAAAATATCAATATCTGGACATACCTGTGCTGCTGGGACTTTCGTATAAGCCCTTCCGGTTTATGGCCGGGCCGGTAGGACACGTTTTCCTGCAGTCGGCCAGCGACCTAAAAAATTTTAGCGGCTATCAGCAGGATTTTGCCTCCCTGACCTTGGGCTGGCAGGCGGGGCTGGGTATAGATCTGTGGAAATTCATGATTGACCTGCGTTACGAAGGGAATTTCAGCCGCTACGGTGATCATTTCAATTTTTTTGGAAAAACCTACCCCTTTAGCCAGCAGGCGAACCGGCTGCTGTTTAGCCTTGGTTATCGCTTTGGCCGGAGGTAGCCTCCGGGCGGACTATCATGGCATGGGCCACAGCGCTTCGTTGCCGATGCTCGCTAGCGTCGGCGACGAAGCGTGAGCACGCGCTCTTTTCCATCGTCCATCATCCATAGTACCAGCGTATCGCGCTTTAGCTGCAAGATGTAAACAGCCTTTTCGTAGGAATTGTCAACCAGCTTATTGGTGGTGTACAGCACCTCGTCCTCGAGACGCCAGCTCCCCTCTTCCCGGTAATTAAGTGTGCTGCTGAAGGCGTAAGCATCCTTATCAATGGTCAGCTGAATCAATGAAGGATCTACGGCCACCGAATCTTTACCTTCCATAAGACGAACGCCCTGCCATTGACCCTGCAGCTGGTAGGATTTCCACATACCACAGGAAGTCAATGACAGAGCGCAACAAAAAACGGCAGTCGTTAACAGCAGTGCGTATCTGCCTGGCATCGCGTATGGATTAGATTAGTGAATTGGCAAGAAAGGATACAGCCCCAGGAAAGCCAGTGCGCCGGCAATAAAGCCTGCCATTGCCAGCCAGCTCACCTTCCGAAGGTACCAGATGAAGTCAATCTTTTCCATCCCCATGGCTGCAACCCCTGCCGCCGAACCGATGATCAGCATAGAGCCTCCCGTACCCGCGGTGAAAGCAATAAACTGCCAGAGCTTGCTATCCATGGGTACATCATACATACCCATACTGGCTGCCACCAGCGGTACGTTATCGATGACCGCTGACAGGAATCCCAGCATGATGACGACTACATCTGTATTGGGCACCGCCTCATTGAGCTGCTCTGCCAGATAGCGAAGGGTACCCATACCATTGATGACGGCAGACTCCAGCGCTGCCACCGCCATCAGGATACCCAGGAAAAACAGGATGCTGGTCAGCTCGATGCGGGAGAGCGCATGGTGCCCTGAATAGTGCTTGCGATTCTCCTCATTGAAGTTATCCTCAGGCTTAATGTACTCCGCAACCAACCAGACGACCGACAAGCTGAGCATCATGCCCACATAAGGCGGTAAGTGCGTAATAGTTTTGAATACAGGAACGAAGATGATGCCGAGCAGCCCCACGGTCAGCATGGTACGACTGGACTTGAGTGTTTTAATCTCACTGCTGCCCTCCTCCGGTGTGATTTCACCTTTGAATTCGGGCATCCAGCCTGCAATCAGCAGCGGAACGATGGCACAAACCAACGAAGGAATGATCAGGTGGATAACAAGGCCTTCTGCACTCACCTTATTGCCAATCCAGAGCATGGTAGTGGTAACATCGCCGATGGGCGACCAGGCACCGCCGGCATTGGTAGCAATAATTATCAAACTGGCATACATGAGGCGCTCATTGCGGGAAGGGATTAACTTGCGCAACAGGGTAACCAGTACGATGGTAGCAGTCAGGTTATCAATCACAGCGGACAGAAAAAAGCCGAGCGTGCTGGCAATCCACAGCAGTTTGATCTTGCTTCGGGTTTTGACCATGCCTTTGAGTACCTCGAAGCCCCTGTGCAAATCGATGAGCTCGACAATGGTCATGGCGCCAATCAGGAATATCAGAATCTCGGATGTCTTTCCAAAATGATGAAAGAGCACCTCGGTGAGATTTTCCAGACTGCTTTCTCCCCCGGCTGCACCCAGGTTGAATATTTGATCGTGATAATCAACAATTGACAAAGCGCCACTGCTGTAACCGATGGCCACCAGTGCCCAAATGACGGAGCCCATCAACAAGGCAGAAACAGATTTGTCCAGGCGCAATGGATGCTCGAAAACGATTGCGAGGTATCCAATAACAAAACAGAGTACTACTACAGAGATCATGTGCGTAATAATTATTAGGCTGCAGCAGTTGGCAGATCCAGAGACGAGCGATGGTTGAGCAACTTACAGCAGCATGGCTGTGATGTGGCGTAAATTTACCGATATATTCAGCTAAATCAAGCAGAGTATCAGAATATTTTTAGGTTTTGTACTGCGAAATATATGTTAATACACATAAAACGCACATTACCTGCATTATTTATATGCTCTGTTGTGACAACCGCCGAATGTCCGGCATAAAATTTTATGTAAGGTTAACATATACCATCTAACCGAAAGATTTTTCTTATGTCTTCAGCGGTTCAGCTCATACAGCTGCACTGAAAGCAGGCGTCATGAGGTTTCAGAGCACGTTGTATTGTATTAGTCTCCGGCATCTACGCCTGCCTGCACCCCTTTGGCTGCTCAGGAAAGTCCTGTATCATAGCGCCCGCCGGCTGCCCGTCAACACTTTTCAGCAACGCAGGAGAAAAAACTTCAACAGAATGACATTCTTTAGCGATTTTTGTTGTCATATCTGATGCCAACTGGCTTACTGAATGACCATGAGGCCGTGTCAAACCTTGGTAAGTTGCTGCTGAAAGTTTTCAACAAATTATATGCCAGCATTTTACCGTATCCATAATCTAACTTTGCATGGACAATATGATTACCATAAAACCCCTGCTCGCAACACTGGCCAACATACGCCGCTCGATGCTGAAGGCTGAACGACACTTTCAGTCATATACCGACAAGGTACAACCCCACTATCACGAGAGTAGCCGCAACCTGATTCACTACCTGGCACTGCGCTCTTTTGATTTGCAGGAACTGCAGTACCAGCTTTCTTCGCTGGGACTGTCATCGCTGAGCCATTCTGAAAGGTACACGCTGGTGAACGTGCAAAATATTCTTTTTTTACTGCGATTGCTCAACGGTGGTGACAGCGATGTGCTTGACCGGGAGGAAGAAGCGCTGGCTACTCACCCGCCCCGCAGCCGGGCACAACTCATATCCAATACACGGCAGTTATTTGGTCCGGAGGACTATCCCGGGCACACCCGACTGATGGTTACGCTGCCATTGCGGGCCGCTGAAGATGCCCAGTTCGTGAAAGACCTTCTGCTCGCAGGCATGAAAGTGGCCCGCATCAACACCAGCCATGACAGCCCTGCCGACTGGCTTAAGATGATTCATAACCTCCGGCAGGCGGAAGCAGCCACCAGCAAACCGGTACTCCTGTATATGGATCTGCAGGGCCCCAAAATCCGCACCGGTGAGATAGCTGCTAAGGTGAACAAAAAGGGCAAAACCAAGCGTGGTTTCATACGCCTGCGGGTGGGTGACCCGCTTGATCTCATCCGGGCGCAAAGACCAGCCACGCGACCGGTATGGGGGGACAACCAGGAGCTGTTGCAGCCTGGCAGCATCAGCCTAAGCCTGCCTGAAGTGCTGGACGATGTGAAGACAGGTCAGTCTGTCTGGTTTGACGACGGCAAATTTGGAGGCCATATAGAAGAGGTACATGCCGAAGGTGTACGTGTCCGCATCACCAGCGTCATGCATGGCAAAGACAAGCTTTTTGCCGGCAAGGGCGTCAATCTGCCGGAAACACAGCTCCGATTACCTGCGCTCACGCAGGCCGATATCGATAACCTGCCGCTGATATGCGCCAATGCCGACATGCTGGGCTTCTCTTTTGTGCGCCGAGAGCAAGATGTTAAAGCCTTACAGGAACAGCTCGGCAAGCTGGGTAAAACAGATATTGGTATTATTATTAAGGTAGAAACGCAGGAGACCTTTAACAATCTGCCTACCATATTACTCAGAGCGATGCGCAGCCCGAAGGTAGGCCTCATGATTGCCCGCGGCGATCTGGCTGTCGAACTCGGCTTCATACGCATTGCCGAAGTACAGGAACAGCTCATGTGGTTGTGTGAAGCTGCCCACATACCTGTCATCTGGGCTACCCAGATACTGGAAAACCTGGTAACCAAGGGAGCCGCCTCGAGGGCAGAAATTTCCGACGTGGTACTGTCTGTCAGGGCAGAGTGTGCCATGCTCAATAAAGGCCCCTATATACTGGATGCACTCCACCTTTTGCAGGACATCGACCGGCGGATGGCGCAGCACCAGTCCAAAAAACAGCACTCCCTCAAACCCCTTAACGTCGCCCGGCACTTTAT
>JAUMBM010000303.1:0-18861 GCA_032115735.1 Saprospiraceae bacterium | reverse complement strand
GTGGCTATTATCGCCTCACCCGCCTATTTCAATTGCCAACAAAGCGTCGTTGCGCTCAATGCTCAGGGCTCTTCTCAGGGAGCGAGTATTGCCTACAACTGGACAACAACCGATGGCTTGCTGCTGTCGGGTGCTACAGGGCTTAACCCGGCAGTAGGCGCTGCAGGTACGTATACTTTGTTGGTAGCCAACAACAACAATGGCTGCACTGCTTCAGCATCGGTGGTGGTGACAGCGGCCGTACCTGTGTCGGTCGATTCAGCGATCTCGACACCGGTTACCTGTTTTGGCGGTCAGGATGGCACGGCAACTGCTCTGGCTTCAGGGGGAAGCGGTACACTCAGCTACCTGTGGTCTGACGGACAGACTTCAGCTTCGGCCGGTACACTGGCAGCGGGAGTCTACCAACTGACGGTCACCGACATCGATGGCTGCAGCGATAGCTTGACGGTGGTCATTGATCAACCTGCACCCTTGGTGAGCGAAGTGCTGGTTACCTCCGAAACAGCCGTGGGTGCCAATGATGCCACAGCCAAAGCTTCTGTCAGCGGCGGCAGGCCAGGCTATTCATTTTTGTGGAGTACGGGCGCTACCGCCGACAGTATCGGGGGGCTGTCGCCGGGTATCTATGGACTCAGCGTTACAGATGCTAATGGCTGTATTACCAGCTCGACATTTACCATCAATGCCCTCAATTGTAGCCTTAGTGCAGTGGCAAGCGCAACCCCTGCACTGTGTGCAGGAAACGCCAGCGGTACTGCCAGTGTCGAAGTAAATAATAACAATTTGCCGCTAACGTATATATGGTCCAATGGGGCTGCTACAGCCACTGTATCAGGCCTGAGCGCGGGAACCTACTCCGTGACGGTCAGCGATGAAAACAATTGCCAGGTCGTTGCATCTGTTGTAGTCGGGGAGCCCGCACCTTTGCAGATGAGCCTGAGTACGATAGCTACTTCCTGCCCCGAGAGTCTTGATGGCCAGATATCTGCACTGGCAGCAGGGGGCATACCCCCTTATGTTTTCAGCTGGCCGGGCGGCGGTAACGGACTAGGGCTGGGTGTCGGGCAGTATTCCGTTGTCCTCACCGATGCCAATGGATGCAGCCTCCTCGATTCTGTGGTGCTGGGTTCTCAAGACCTGACACCACCGCAAATCCTGTGCCCTCCTTCTGTTACTGTATGCAGCGGGGAGACAGTAGCTTACGCAGCCCCCACTTTTACGGACAATTGCAGCCTGACAGGGGTGCAGCCGGCTCTCTTACAGGGATTGCCTTCAGGCAGTGTATTCCCCACGGGAGAGACCACGCAGCTGTTCGAGATTGCCGATGCATCGGGTAATGTAGCCCGTTGCTCTTTTATTGTACAAGTGGCTGCTCCTATTGAGATTGTGGTCGTATCCGTTGCCAACGATATAGACAGCAGTGGCCTGGGCAATATACAGGTGACGGTCAGTGGCGGACTGGGAATGCTGCAATACAACTGGACCCGCGATGGACAGCCGGTGGCCAGCACAGAAGATATTAGCAATCAGCCGCCGGGAACCTATGTACTCACCGTTGTTGATGAAAATGGCTGCAACCGCCAATCAGCGCCCATTGTCATCGACAACCTGGTGGCCGTTGGAGAATTAGTGCCCACCCAGTGGCTGCAGGTGCAGCCCAATCCAGCGAGTCAGTCTGTAGCCTTGCAGGCAAAAGGCAGCTCGCTGCGGGAAGTATCCCTGATGGACGGCAATGGCAGGCTGCTGCGCAGGCTGCTGCCTGAAGAATGGGCAGGACAGATGGATGTGAGCATGCTGATGCCCGGTCTTTACTTCTTCCGGGTCGTTGATGAGCAGCAAAAGGTGTTTTTCATCCGCTGGATAAAAAGCTAGTCATCAGGCACTTTGGGCGACCTAGCCGCCCAAAGTGCCTTAAAAAAGCTTATGGGCGGCTTAGCCGCCCATAAGCTCATCCCAAGAAATAATTAATGCACTTTTGAACGCATACGCACCGACGTTTGTTGTACATTACTTCACGGCCACAAATTGGACACAAGTATAAAGTGATTTTTCGAAATAAAATTTCATCTACAATGCATAACAACAATAACAGCGCTATCACAGCAGCGAGCAGGCACTGGAACATACTGGTATTGCTCGCCCTCGTTCTCGGTGGCTGCGCCTATGACAATGAAGAAGATCTCTACCCAAATCTTGTATGCGACACCCAACTAGCCACTTACCAGGCGGTGATCGTACCCATTATGACCAACTACTGCCTGGGGTGTCACAGCAACGATGCTAACTTGGGAGAGGTATCTCTGGAGGGCTATGACAACCTCCTCAATTACGTCAACAATGGCCGCCTGCTCGGCAGCATCAGACATGAAAACGGCTTTTCAGCCATGCCTAAGGATCAGCCCAAGATACCTGCCTGTGATATCCGTAAAATTGAACAGTGGATTGCTGCGGGCGCCAAAAATGACTAAATTCATGCTGCCAGGTCGCCTGCAGGCCAACCCGTGGCAGCCTGTAACTGTAACCCCACATAATCACCATCAAAAAATCGGGTAATGATAAGACAAGCCATGCTGTTGCTGATTTTAGCAACCGCAACTACCGGTAGCATTTTCGGTCAGCGCTATTTTACACGGGAAGGACACATCAGTTTTCGGTCAGAAACCCCCATACAGACCATAGAAGCGCACAACCGCAGTGTCAGCAGCGTCTGGGACAAGGCCAGCGGGCGGCTTGAATTTGCGGCCAACATCAAGGCTTTTCAGTTTGAAAACGGACTGATGCAGCAGCACTTCAACGAAAACTACATGGAGAGCGACAAATACCCCAAAGCCACTTTCAAAGGGCAGCTCAGCAATCCGTCGGCGGTCAACACCGGCAAAGACGGTCAGTATACAGCTACTGTCAAAGGGCAGCTCAACATACACGGCGTCAGCAGGGACATACAGACGAATGCCAGTTTTCAGGTGCAGTCGGGCAAAACGAGTGCAACGGCCAGCTTTCAGATAGCCCTTGATGACTACGGGATTGACATACCTACCATTGTACGACTCAACATCTCAAATACGGTCACTATCAAAGTAAATATTGCTTATCAGCCCATGGCTGAATAGGCAGCGGCCCTGCTGCAGCTCGACACACAAAACAATCATAAACCGGTAAATCAACATATTTATGCGATATTTTTATCTGACAACTGCCCTGCTGCTGCTTGCGCTGCCCTTTCTGCGGGCGCAGGATGATCTTTTGTCCCTTTTGGGTGAAGAACAAACAGGTCCGGAGTATATCACTGCTGCCTTCAAGACCAACCGCGTTATCAATCTCCATTCGCTGGAAAACACGCCTGCCAACGTTATGGACCTCAAAATATCACACCGCTTTGGCACCCTCAACCAAGGCATATACGAACTTTTCGGGCTGGACAACGCCACTATCCGCATTGGACTAGACTATGGCATCAGCGACCGCCTGACGGTAGGCGCAGGTCGCAGCAGTTTTCAAAAGACCTATGACGGCTTTGTAAAGTATACCTTCCTGCGTCAGCAGCGAGGACAGAAGAACGTCCCGCTGACAGCAGCTTTGCTGGCGACTACCGCCGTACAGACCCTGAAATGGCAAGACCCTGACCGGGAGAATTACTTCCGATCAAGATTATACTATACCTATCAGCTCATTGTGGGCAGAAAATTCAGTGAAAACTTATCGCTCCAGCTATCCCCTACTTTGGTGCACCGCAACCTGGTAAGCACACGGGAAGAAGCCAACGCTGTATTTGCACTGGCTGCAGCCGGCCGAATCAAGCTAACGCGCCGAGTGGCGCTCAATGCCGAGTACGCCTACGTTTTCCCCGACCAACTTGCCGACGAATTCAGAAATTCCCTGAGCATAGGTTTTGACATTGAGACCGGCGGTCACGTATTCCAGCTCCACTTCACCAACAGCACATCTATGATTGAGAAGGGATTCATAACAGAAACCCGCGGCAGCTGGCTGGACGGCGACATTCACTTTGGTTTCAACGTCAGTCGTGTATTTACGTTAGGCGGAAAGAACTGAGGGTTCGGCAGCGTCAACTGAGATCAGCGGCTTTCGCAGCACCACAAAATGGATAGGGTAACGAGGCCTGCCAAACTTGGCATCCTGCACAAAAGGCCTTGTTTCTCCTGTTGGTAAATATCCATGGCGGGCATACCAGTCGATGAGTGGCTGGCGGTCGGCAATGACCGTCATCTCGATATGCGTAGATTCAAACCTGCGGGCATGGTCTTCAGCAGCCTGCAACAGCAGCTTACCCAGTCCCCGCCCCTGCAGGCGGGGATCTACGGTCAGCATACCCAAATACAGATATTCTCCCTTTTGCTGTAAGAGAACACAACCCTCGATGGTTCCCGCCTCATTGTTGGCCAGCAGGAGGGTAGCTGCAGGGTCAGTTATTATATCCAGTAACATGGGCTCATCTGCCCGAATCCCCCCCTCAATCAGGTCAGCCTCATGCGTCCAGCCCTGGCGGGAGCTCTCACCCCGAAAGGCACTATTGATGAGCGCCAGCAGCTGGCCGACGTCGGTTGGTTGAGCTGTAGAGAGTGTATATGAACTCATAACGATTCCTTTTTAGCAAGTAATGATAATATTATCAACAGTAATTAGGATATTAGCGTTGAATTTCAATCCATCCGGCAGTGAAAAAAAATGCGCAAATTACAGTACTACTACTATTGCTGCTGGTAGCAGCCGTAGGCATACTGTTGCGCCAGGCACCCATCACCGGCTGGCTGCCTGCTCCCTACGACAATATTCGCCACTCGCTTAATCACTTGGCCTTCTTGGGATGGGCTTGGGGGGCGATTAGTCTGGGATTGGTAGAAGTGCTTACCGGCGGCCGCTGGAACCGCCCGCTGGCGGTGCTTTTTGGCATCAACATGGCACTTTCTTTGGTTCTCACCTTTCTCACCCTGCTGTACGGATACGGCAAAACTGCTATTGCTCTGTTGGGAGTACATACTGCCATTTCGATACTGTTCTTCATTCTTCTGGGATTTCAGATCCGGCGCCACGAGGGCATTAGCGGAGTTCCGGAGCGTAGAGCGTGGCGATGGGCATCCACGCTGTTTGTCATTTCGGCCCTGGGCCCCCTGATGATTCCCGTTGTCCGCGATCTGGGTTTCTACAGTCCGTACTTTCGGGAGTGGGCTGTCAATTTTTACCTGCATTTTCACTACGACGGCTGGTTGGTGCTAATATGGCTATCCTTGTGGTTTGGCCTGCGCGCACAATATGGACTGGCGATACCCAAGCGTCGGGTAGGCTGGATGGCGGTACTGCTCACAGCAGGGGCATTGTTTTCGCTGGGTCTGCCCTACCAGCCACAGTACCCGGCCCTGCAAAAATGGAACCTATTGGGAGGCCTGCTGCGAGTTATTGCTGCATCGCTTCTGGTTGTCGACTGGCGGCGCAGCGGTGCGCGGCAGATGCGGCAGTTGCTCCCGCCGGGCGCCGGCTGGGCACTGGCAACCGGCATGCTGCTATTTTTTGTCAGAGAGTTGCTGCAATGGCTGGCGGCCTGGCCGTTCTTGGATCGGTGGCTCTCCCCAGCTATTCCGGAGCTGCAGATTGTCTACCTGCAGCTGTTATTTTTGGGGGTTATCACCCCTTTTTTGCTGATCTTTTTTTACGCACAAAATTGGTTAAAAACTACACAATACACACGTTGGGGTTGGCGGATATACTGGATTGGATTCATTGTAACGAACTGGTACCTAGTATCAGCGGGCTGGCGGCTTCCCAAGCAGCTCTGGCCTGTGCCTCCTATGGGCATGTTTATCGGATCGATTGCCATATTCACCGGATTATTGATGCAAATCCCCGGCTTGCAGTTGCGCACGCAGCGAATGCGTGAGATGAAGGTGCCTGCAGAGCTGTCAGACGTATAACATTATCAAACGGATGCCCATGTCATACCAAGGAGGCAAAACGACGATGGCAGTAGTGTTGATCTCGGCGGCCATACTCATGAGCCTGACAGGCGTTGCTGAAGGGCCGCTGCTCGTATGGCTGAGCAGCACAACCTACTTGCTGGGGGCACTGCTTTTGACACCATGGCTGCGGAGCCGCACCTATCTGGTATCTTTGTTGATACTGGCTGTCAATTGGTTACTATTTTGTAGCTGGGTACAGCACATCAGTGGCCCCGCCATGGGCTGGCGAGGTTTCCGGCATTTACTGGAGCTGCCTGCATCGGCCTGGCTGAGCCTTATGGCAGCCTGGCCGGTTATTTTTGCCAGCATAGCGCTTGGAAGCGTACAATCGCACGACCATCAGCCTGCAAGTCGCCGCTTGATGGTCATCAGTGCGGCATCGGTGCTGATTGGCCTGCTGTCGAGCCTGATTCTCCCCCTCAGCCTGTCGGGTGTCATCACGGGTCTTTCCTTTTTTCTGTTTATGCTCTGCCTGGAATTGTACGCAGAGAGTGAGAAGACGACCCTGACCTGGTTGCTTTTCTGGCTATTGCTGTTTGCATCATTGCTGGCGGGTCTGGCCTTCAGAAACAGTCTGCAGCTCGACCAGCAGAAGCGACGCGCTCTGTTGGAACAGTTGAGCCGCGATCCGGCGGCCGACTTGCAGGTACCTGCCCCATACTACGCTCTAAAATTGCCTGCCGACAGCCTTGGCAGCAAAAAAGCGCAGGCGGAGCGCATCCCACTGCAGGGTACTGCCGAAACCATGGATGGCCGCAGGGCACTCAGTTGGTACCGACTTGCAGCTGATGAATGGCTGATTGTCGGCCGATTTACGGGAGGGTACAGGCCGCCGCTGGCACTTTTTTCCCTCCTGTTTATGGGCGGACTGCTGCTGGCCATGGCAGTGCGGGCAACTGCCTGGCTGCTTCGGGCAGAAACCTCCACAATTGCAGTACCACTCTTCGGGTCACCCTCTTTACGGCTTCGAATACAACTGGCCTTTCTCAGCCTGACGCTCATCTCTTTTTTGCTGATAGGTCTTTTTACTATACAATTTTTCAAAACAACACAAGAACCTCTATATGAATGGCTTGAACAGCTACTAACCGTATATGTCTTCCTGCTGCTGGTAGCCGCTGTGATAGGTATTGTCATTGCCAATGGCATCACACAGCCCATTGTAGAAATTGGAGAACACATACGTGCTACCAAGCTGCGACAAAATGAGCCCCTGAGCTGGTATACCCGTGATGAAATTGGCCAACTGGTTGATAACTACAACGATATGATCCGGCAGCTGGAAGACAGTGCCCTGCGACTGGCTGCCTCTGAGCGCGAAGAGGCTTGGCGGAAGATGGCCCAGCAGATTGCGCACGAGATCAAAAATCCGCTGACCCCTATGAAACTTCACCTGCAGCAGCTACAGCGGTTGCAACATGAAGATCCGGAGAAAGCTGCTGTATGGGCAGGGAAAATTGCCCCTGCGCTCATCGAGCAGATTGATGCACTGGCCAATATCGCAGGTACTTTCAGTGATTTTGCCCGACTACCTACACCTGACCCACAGACGTTTAGCCTCAATGAACTGCTCAATCAGGTTATGCAGTTGTATACTAAAAATGCGGAGGGCGTGACCCTGAAGTGGGAGGGCTCTCAGCAGGAATTTTTTATTCATGCCGATCGGGAGCACATGCTGCGGGTTTTTTCCAATCTACTCCAAAATGCCATACAAGCAGCCGCAGAAGTCGCCAATGGTCAGGTAAATGTATCTGTCAGTCGGCACAACAACCAAAAAGTAATGATTCGGGTGACAGACAATGGCCCCGGGGTAGCTGATTCGCTGCGTGACAAGATTTTTCAGCCCAATTTTACGACCAAGTCCTCAGGGATGGGCATCGGGCTGGCTATCAGCCGACAGATGGTCAACCAGGCAGGCGGTGAGATAGGCTTTCAGTCAAGCCCGGGTGAAGCCACTACCTTTTGGGTGGAGATGAACTGTGCTTAGCAAAGGCCGGAGCAGCCAAAGCTGCTCCGGCCTTTGTCGTTGCGGCAAGGTTGTTAGCCGGCTACAGGCAACAATTGCTCGCGGCCGGGGCCGATACTTACCATAGTCACCGGCAGTTGCAGCTTATCCTCTATCCAAGTCAAATACGCTTTTGCTTCTGAAGGCAGGCTTGCATGGCTATCGACTCCCTCCAGCGATGACTGCCAGCCGTTGAAGGAGGTGAGCACGGGAGAAATCTCCGTGTGGCAGAGATCGTAGGGAAGCCGGTCGACCACCTGACCTTCTACCTCATAAGCCGATACCGCCTGAATAGTCGACAGTTTATTGAGCACGTCAATTTTTGTCACCACCAGTTGCGTTACACCGTTGAGCATACAACTGTAATGTAATTGTGGCAGGTCGATCCAGCCACAGCGGCGCGGACGGCCGGTTGTTGAGCCAAACTCGTGCCCCTCATTTCTGAGAAAATCGCCCGTTTCGTCGAGCAATTCGGAAGGGAAAGGACCGGAGCCTACGCGGGTGCAATAGGCCTTAGAAATCCCTATGACCTCTCCAATGCTTGCGGGGCTGATACCCAATCCGGTACACACACCGGCAGTCACTGTATTAGAGGAGGTGACAAAAGGATAGGTACCGAAGTCTATATCGAGCATAGACCCTTGCGCTCCTTCGGCCAGAACACGCTTGCCCTGCCGCAGGGCATCGTTGAGAAAATACTCCCCGTCAACCCACTGAAGCGCTTTCAGGTCATTGACGCTGGCAAACCATTTTTCCTCCTCTGTCGCAAGGTCAAAATCTACCGGGGGATATAGTTTCAACAAGTCGAGATGTTTCTCTTTCAGTGCCTTGTAAAGATACATAAACTGTGGGTGTGCGAGATCTCCCACGCGCAGACCATTGCGGCCCGTCTTATCCATGTAAGTAGGACCGATGCCTTTCAGGGTTGAGCCAATTTTTTCTTTACCCTTGGCATTTTCGCTTGCCTTGTCGAGATATCGATGTGTAGGCAGGATGAGATGTGCTTTTCGGGCGATCAGCAGCCGGTTGCGAAAAGGGATGCCGGTCTGATCGAGTTTGTGCATCTCTGCAGACAAGGTGATAGGATCGATGACCACACCGTTGCCGATCAGGTTAACGAGATTTTCCCGAAAGATACCTGAAGGAATGGTGTGGAGGACAAATTTGAGCCCGTCAAACTGCAGGGTATGGCCAGCATTAGGGCCTCCCTGGAAGCGTGCAATAATATCGTAATTGGGTGCCAGATAGTCAACGATCTTGCCCTTTCCTTCATCGCCCCATTGCAGGCCCAGTAGTACATCCACCTTCATAAATCGACATATAGATATTGAAAAAAGCCAAAACAGCAAGGCCTAACGGCTTCCCGTCAGGCCTGAGATAATCATTTCAAAAAATTGTGATGTCCTGCTCATACCCGGGCAGTATCTTCCCTTTGGGCGGTTCGTTCACATGCGCCCGCGCAATGCCCATAGAGATTAAGCGAATGGTGAGTGACCTGAAACTTCAGCAACTCACCCATCATATTTTTGATTTGCTGGATACGCGGATCACAAAACTCCAGCACCTTACCACATTCGATACAGATTAGGTGGTCGTGCTGTTTGAAGCCAAAAGATTTCTCGTATTGAGCCAAATTTTTGCCAAACTGGTGTTTTTTGACCAGATCGCAATTGACTAAAAGTTCGAGTGTGTTGTATACAGTAGCACGGCTGACGCGATAATTCTGGTTTTTCATGTGAATATAGAGCGCTTCAGCATCGAAGTGATCCGTACGGCGGTAAATTTCCTCGAGTATAGCAAACCTTTCGGGCGTCTTGCGCAAGCTACTCTTTTCGAGATGAGCCGAAAAAATTTGCTTTACCTCCTTAATGTTATCCTCGGGCATGCCCTGATGAATTTTGGTGCAAAGATCGATTAAAATATTTAGTTGGCCAAATCATTCAATGCGGGTGACTGTGGAAACGATGTCCAGTTTTTTAAGAGAATGGATTACCTGACCCAGTTGGTTGGTATTGGCGACCTGCAGGCTGATGATCGCTTCATAGTACCCATCTTTACCGGCGATATTGAGCGAACGGATATTGAGGCCGAGGTAGCTGGAAATTTCGTGGGTTAGCTGCTCGATTACCCCCGGGCCTCTGTCGACACCCGTGATTTTGAGATCTGCAGCAAAGCTGCCGACACTCGTCTGTACCCATTCAGCCTTCATGACCCGATAGCCATAGTTGACCATCATATTGGTTGCATTGGGGCAGTTGACCCGGTGAATTTTAAGGCCGGCGCTGGCAGTCAGATAAGCAAAAACGGCATCTCCCGGCAGTGGATTGCAGCAGGTGGCCAGCGAATAATCGTACTGATCGCCCGGTTCCCCATTGATCATAAGCTTGGGTTTGGCCAGCGTTTTGGCGGGCGTTTTGAGTTGTACAGGCTGCTCAGGCAGTACGACGACCGGCTCGGGCAGGCGCACCGGTATCAGCCGGCCATGCTCTACGGCAAATTTTTTAAAAATCTCCGCGATGGTGATGTCTCCGCCTGCGATGTGGTAAAAGAGATCAGCGTGACTGGCGAGATTATATGATTTGATCAACAAATTGACGGACTCTTCTGTGTGATCTACCTTAGCATTTCTAAACTTTCTTTCCAGTGCTTCCCGCCCCATTTCCCCCTGCTTTTTATGCTCTTCGCGCATGGCAGCACGAATTTTCGACTTGGCCTTGCCGGTGACGACCATTTTGAGCCAAGTCTCATTGGGTTTTTGGTTGCGATGCGTAATCACCTTAATCTGGTCACCATTGCCCAGCTCGTAGCTCAGCGGCACCAGTTTGTTATTGATCAGCACCGAAAGGCAGTGGTAGCCGACATCTGAGTGGATGTGGAAGGCAAAATCGAGGGCTGTGGCGCCTTTCGGGAGAATACGCATATCTCCCTTAGGCGTATATACGTAGACCTCCTCATTGAAGAGATTGTTGGAGCGAAAATCGCCCAGAAACTGGACAGCATCGCTGGTGGGATCGTCCAGAATTTCGCGCACACTGTCGAGCCAGCGCTCATATACATCCTGCTGATTACTGATACCCTTATACTTCCAGTGAGCTGCAAAGCCACGCTCAGCGATTTCATCCATGCGCTCGGTACGAATCTGCACCTCGACAAATCTTCCTTTGGAGCCGATCACGGTCGTATGCAGCGATTCATAGCCATTGGACTTGGGCACGGTAATCCAGTCCTTGAGTCTTTCAGGGATAGGCGTATGCACGTCTGTGACGATACTATATGCCTGCCAGCACATCATGCGCTCCTGCTTAGGCGGCACATCCAGAATAATCCGCACAGCAAAGAGGTCGTAAATCTCTTCGAAGGGCACCTGCTTGATGCGTAGTTTATTGTAGATCGATTGAATAGACTTGGGCCGCCCGAAGATACGATAAGGCACACCCAGTTCGTCAAGTTTCTCCTTGAGCGGAGCGATAAATTCATTGATGTACTTTTCCCGGCTGCGCTTGGTCTCCTGAAGCTTACGGGCGATTTCGAAGTAGTGCTCCGGATCTGTCACTTTCATACACAGATCCAGAAATTCGGTACGAAAAACGTACAATCCGAGTCTATGCGCCAGAGGCGCATAGATATAACTGGTTTCAGCAGCAATTTTGAGCTGTTTGTGCTGTGGCATAGACCCCAGGGTGCGCATATTATGCAGGCGGTCAGCCATTTTGATCAGCACCACCCGCACATCCTCTACCAGCGTAAACAGCACCTTTTTAAAATTCTCTGCCTGTGGGCTGTCGCTGTTGTAGGCGCCGTCGAGTTTGGTCAGCCCATCAACTATTTTGGCGACACGGCTGCCAAAACGCTTTTCAATATCCTGCAGGCTGATTGTGGTATCTTCCACGACATCATGGAGCAAAGCACATACGACGGCAGTAGCTCCCAGGCCGATTTCGTCTGCACAGATGGTCGCTACAGCAATAGGATGCAGGATATAGGGTTCACCGGATTTGCGCCTTTGCTGAGCATGCGCCTGTACAGCCAGCTCATACGCCTCGCGGATTTGTCGTCGATCCTCATCCGTCAGCGGCACTTTGAATGCACGCAGAAGCCCCCTGTAGGCTCTTTGTATCAATTTTCTCTCCTCCTCATCGTGCAACAAATTGAGTACTGCTGTCATGTTTTCGTGGTTTTATGCCAATATGGGGCTGCATTAAAAACTTGCAGGTCACGGCCGTCTGCACAAAGACGTTACGCCTGACCTACCTAAGCAAACATACGATTTATTTAGTAAATAAACGAATACCATTCAAAAAAGAATCCGTAAAACCTCAAATAAATTTGTAGTTGTCCCCTAAAATATTCTATATTTGCACCGCCTTTTTGTAGGGGATGTCAGTTCCTTGAAGGGCAGTCATTTGCAAATCCTGAAAGCAGGACTATTGAGCGGGTGTGGCGAAATTGGTAGACGCGCTAGACTTAGGATCTAGTGCCGCAAGGTGTGGGGGTTCGAGTCCCTCCACCCGCACACAAATATTGTAAAGACCGTATAAGTAAGCATTCAGACAGGTCGCTTACCAGCTTTGGCATTTCCTTCAAGTCTTCAAGACTACCCCTAAGCAAGAGCCATTATTTGAAGATATAATTTTCGTATATGTCCAATATCATCCGTGAAGACCACGATGCTTTAAATGCTACCCTGAGTCTGATCATCAGCCCTGCCGATTATGCTGATACTTTTGACAAAGAGATAGAGAAATACCGCAAGCAGGCTCCGGTGAAGGGGTTCAGAGCAGGAAAGACGCCCTCACAGTTGATTCGTAAGATGTACGGCCGTCAAATTCTGGCGGACATTGTCAACAAAAAAGTCAATGAGGAGCTCGACAAATACCTCGAGCAAACGGACATTATTGGTTCCCCGCTCCCGTCGGAATCGCAGGAGATATTTGACCTGAATCCATTGGCTTCCGATACCTATACTTTCAAGTTTGAGATTGGACTGCAGCCGCAGTTTGAGTTGAAGGGACTCGATAGCAGCCAGCCGTTCGACTACTATGTTCCGGCGGTTGCTGATGCAGAGGTTACTGAAACCTGGGATCGCTTTGTGCAAAGCCACCAGACGCAGGAAGATGCTGAGACGATCGAGGAGGGTGATTTAATCGGTTTCATGCTGTTTGAGCAGTCAGACGAAGAAGACGCAGAAGATGGTATAACCGCGATCAGCAGTGTGCTCTTCGCCGACCTTGCGGAAGAGTACCAATCGAAGTTTCTGTCTAAAGCTGTAGGTGACTCGGTCATTGTTGATAATATCTTTACTTTTGAAAAAGACCGGACGCCCGAGCAGGTAAAAAAATACTTGCTGCAGCTTCCCGAAGACCACGAGGGCGATATCAACCCCTGTTTCAGGCTTTCAATAACCAAAATCACGCGTGTTAAGCGCCCTGATATCAATCAGGAACTGTATGATAAAGTTTTCGGAGAAGGCACTGTCAGCAATGAAGCAGAAGCGATGGCCCGGGTGCGTGAGCACCTCCAGAATATGCATGCCGGTCAGTCCGACAGCATTTTCTTCGATCAGGTAAAAAGTATGCTCGTTGAGCAGAATGATCTGCCCCTGCCAGAGGCCTTCATTAAGCGCTGGATGCTTTCCAGTGGTAAGTACCAGGAAGAGGCGGAAGTAGAGAGGCAATATGCGGCTGTGATTGAAGATCTCCGCTGGTCACTTATGCTTTCAAAACTGAGTGCGCACTTCGGCGTAGAGGTAACAGCCGAGGACATGCGACAGGCCATGGAGCAGGATGTGATTCGCATGTTTGGCGGCTCGCGCCCGGCATGGCTGACCGATGACTTCATCGAGTCTTTCACCCAGCGTATGATGAAAGACGAGGAGACCGTTAAAAAGAAAGTTAACGAGGTACACTTCTTCAAGCTCGTAACTGCCATGCGCAACAGCCTGCCGCTCAACAAGCACATTGTGCCTCTTGAAGAGCTCAACGCTAAGTTTGATGCTCTGGTGGAGAAAGATAAAGGAAGTGATGATGTTTACCTTGATGAAGAATAATCACAGCTCTTTGGGCGGATAGTCAGGTGACATTCAACCTCAGGCTGTCTCACTTGTTATATCAGGTAAACGCATTAGTTTAGCTATCCACAAATTTGAAATCCATGGTTCCACAGGATGAATTCATGAAGTATGCTACCCGCCACATGGGTATGAGTAGTATGCATCTTGAAAAATATGCCGAATTAACGGGTACAGCCTTCCCCAATATTCAGGGCTTTACGCCCAATGTCATTGAAGAGCGGCAGATGAACATTGTAGGGCTGGACGTATTTTCCCGCCTTATGATGGATCGCATCATTTTCATGGGTGTACCCGTCAATGATTACGTTGCCAATGTCATTCAGGCACAGCTATTGTTTCTGGAATCGACTGACAGTAAGCGCGATGTGCAGATGTTTATCAATAGTCCGGGCGGATCGGTAATCTCCGGTATGGGGATTTACGACACAATGCAGTACATATCACCGGATGTAGGCACTATCTGTACAGGCCTCGCTGCTTCTATGGGCGCAGTGCTGCTGGCGGCAGGTACCAAAGGAAAGCGCACCTGCCTTTTCCACAGCCGTGTCATGATCCACCAGCCGCTGGGCGGCATGCAGGGGCAGGTTCGCGATATGGAAATCAGCTACAACCTCATCAAAAAGATGCAGAAAGAGCTGTATGAGGTGTTAAGTTACCACACAGGTCAGCCCTACGAGAGAATCGAGACTGACTGCGATCGCGACAACTGGATGGTTGCCGATGAAGCCAGGGCTTACGGCCTTATCGACGAGGTGCTTCAGCGCAACAATCCTCGCAAGCGACCAGAAGAATAATGTGAAGCCATATTTGCGAAGGCGGCAGCCGGGCTGCCGCCTTCGTTTATTTTTACGCCCACCAACACAACAACAATGAAACGCACAACCAAGCAAAGCTATCGCTGCTCCTTTTGCGGCCGCGATAAAACAGAGGCCATGATGCTCATCGGTGGCATTGATGCGCATATTTGCGAAGTTTGCGTAGAGCAGGCTGCAGATATTGTACAGGAAGAGCTTTATGGCGGAAATCCCAGGCCCGACAGAAAGAAGGGCGAGGGCGGCCTGTCAAAGACAAACAGCACACAAGAGACTGCGGCGGGTCTGGCAGCTAACATTACGCCTCACCAGATCAAATCCTATCTCGACCAGTACATCATAGGGCAGGATGAGGCCAAAAAGATCATGTCTGTGGCTGTTTACAACCACTACAAGCGTCTTCGGCAGCAGAACATTCAGGACGATATCGAGATTGAGAAGAGCAATATTGTTTTCATTGGTCAGACAGGAACCGGCAAAACACTGCTTGCCAAGACCATTGCGCGCCTGCTGAATGTACCCTTTGCTATTGTCGATGCAACGGTCTTCACGGAAGCCGGCTATGTGGGTGAGGATGTAGAAAGTATCCTGAGCAGGCTTTTGCAGGTGTGTGATTATGATGTCAGTGCTGCTGAGCGCGGTATCGTCTACATTGACGAAATCGATAAGATTGCCCGTAAAAGTGACAACCCAAGCATCACCCGGGATGTTTCGGGAGAGGGTGTGCAACAGGCACTGCTGAAGATGCTGGAAGGTACGGACGTCAATGTTCCCCCACAGGGAGGGCGCAAGCATCCGGAGCAAAAGCTGGTGAAAGTCAATACATCCAACATCCTCTTCATTTGCGGGGGTGCTTTCGATGGTATTGAGAAAATCATTGCCCGCCGTGTCAATACACAAGTAATTGGTTACAAAGCCAATGACAACCAGTTGACGCAGCAGGACAGAGAAAACCTGCTTCAATTTGTCAATCACCAGGATCTGAAGCGCTACGGCCTGATACCTGAACTCATTGGCCGACTCCCCGTGCTCGCCTACCTCAATCCACTCGATAAGTCCACCCTGCGCCGAATTTTGGTAGAGCCCAAAAATGCGCTGGTCAAACAATACGAAAAGCTATTCCAGCTCGAAGACATTGCGCTTCAGTTTACGCCTGAAGCCATCGAATTCATCGCAGAAAAGGCACTGGAATTTAAGCTGGGAGCTCGCGGGCTTCGGTCCATTTGCGAGGCCATCATGACAGACGCCATGTTTGATCTCCCCAGTCAGAAGGATGTCAAGACGTTTGAAATTACACGCACCTATGCTGAGGAGAAGCTGTCGCGCTCGAATCTCAAGCAGATGGAGGCCGCCTAGCGGCTCCTTGCCGCCGAGAAAATAAGAGGGCGCTGCCGGCCATGGCCGGCAGCGCCCTCTTATTTTCTCGGCGGCTAATGCTAGCCCATACCGAGCAGCAGGGCAAGAGTACCCAATTATTCCACCACCACCATGCGGCTCAGCAGCAGCTGACCCGCTGCATCCAGCAGCCTGCAGAAGTAGCTGCCGGCGGGATACCCCTCTACCGACAGGCTGGCCGTATGGTCGGCACTGTTAATGTCCCACTGCTGTTGCTGCATCAGGCGTCCCGCCGCATCATACAGCTGGCAGTGGTAGCGTCCCGGCTGGAGAGCCTGCAGCCGCAAGTTGACCTGATTGCTGGCCGGATTGGGAAATACCAGCAGATCAGCATTAGACAGCAGTAACTCTTTATCACTGCTAATCAGCGGATTGGATTTGTATTCAATACTGATGACTGATTGATCGGCCAGACTAACACTCAAAATTGCGACCGGCTCTTTGGCACTATTGCTCCAATAATGATATCGCTGTATGGTATCCCTGCCCAGGCCGGGAAGCGGTGAGTTCTGAATTAGCAGATCCGTGATATCAAACCAAGGCAGAGGGCCAATTTTGGCGTCCAGCCGTACATCCCTGTACTCGGTTCTTTTCTCCCGTACGCAGGAAAACTGCAGGTTGCCCGGCAGCTGCACTATCCCCCAGGCATCCACCAGGTCGGTACGCTGGGTGGCGATGCGAATTCTGATAGAATCCGGCGCTATGGGAAGATTGTCAAAAATGCCCCCCGGGATGCTGGCGGTTGAAAAAGCGATCAGCAGTGCTGATTCGGAATTGCGCAGGTCAAAAAATTGCAGCTGCGACCAGCGCTCGATGTTGGCAGGGCTGAATCGGGTGACGATATTGAGCCCCTGCCCCAGTGGATCCTGGCCTGCATACCCCACGAGCTCGAGTTTGTCCGCGGCCAGATTGTAGTAGCCTTCCGCATTGGGTCCCAACGGTAGCAGAAGCTCCGTATTTGGAAACTGGCTAAACAGCGTCCCCTCGCTGGCGGCCCGCACCACGCGTGTTCTGACGCCATCGTTTTCCAACTGAGAGAAGTTCCAGACCTGATTACCTCCGGGCGATGAGACGGTCACCCCTGTCGGTTCGTCATCGACAACTGTGAGCAGTGTATCTCCGGCCACCGGAAAATAGTTGGCTGCCTGGATGATTGGCTGTGCAGCAGCCAGTAAACAATAGAATGATAATAAACCCATGAGGGACAGGCGAATCATAGCTCCTTTTTTAATTGTTACCAAAGATACTCCTTCTTGGGCAGCACCGCATCAAAAAAACCACAATTATTTGTCGTTATGCCTGCAGCCGATACAGTTATCCCCCATCAAGTAACCGCCACCCTCAGCTGCCGCCATTTACCGCTATCACGAAGGCCGGCCTGGCGGCCGGATTTTCCCGCCATTCACGCGGTAGCTTTACGCGCCCCTGGCCGTCAACCACCTCCACCGGCAGCGGCCGCTCATGGCCCAGCAACCGCACCTGGCGGCTTTTTCCCAAAAAATGCACCGGCAAGGGCACCGAAGCCGGCAGGGCGTCCCCCTCAGACCGAAGATAGATCGCATAGCGGAGCGATGCGTCTTTGGACTGGGTAAAATGCAGCGCCCCCTCTTCGTAAGGCGGCAGAGGCTTACTCGCGTAAATAGCTTCGGCATTCACCTCCATCCATTGCCCTATAGCCTCAAGGCGCTCATATACCGCCGGCGGTAGCTGGCCATACTTATCGGGGCCTACCCCCAGTAAAAAATTGCCGCCCCGGGCGACAATTTTCACCAGCGTATGGATTGCCCAGTCGGCCGATTTATAGCGCTCAGCAGGCCCTGTGTGGTACCAGTTGTCCCCCAGCGTAATGCAACTTTCCCAGGGGTAGGGCGGCAAGGAGGCAGGAATCTGCTGCTCGGGTGTGCGATAATTTTCGAACGCTCCGTGGACCGTCCGGTCCACGATCAGCAGGCCCGGCTGGTGCCGCCGCGCCATAGCGGCGATGGCCGGCATATTGATATCCTGCACCCACTGATTTTTGCCCAGCCAGGGGCGGGTCTCTTCCGTCAGCGAGCCGGCGGGCCGCACCCAGCCGCCGTCGAGCCACAGCAAATCAATGGCCCCGTAGTCCCGCATCAGCTCTTCTATCTGGTTGTAGGTAAAAGTCTGAAAGCGCTGCCAGCGGTCGGGATATTTCTCGGGATTGTAGTTGACATTGCGGTCAAAAACAGGAAAATACGGCCACCAGTAGTCATCGCTGTGCCAGTCGGGCTTGCTAAAATACGCCCCTACCCCCATGCCCTGCTCGCGGAAAGCATTGAACACCTCCCTGGCGACATTGCTGCGCGGGTTTTGGGCAAAAAGGCTGCCGCTGTCCGTGATTTTGTAATCCGTGTGCTGAGAGTCGTACATGCAAAAGCCGTCGTGGTGTTTGGTGGTAAAAACCACATAGCGCATACCCGCCTGCCGGCAGGCAGCCGCCCAGCGCTGAGGGTCGAAGCCGAGCGGATCAAAAAAAGTGCGCAGCTGCTCATAGGCTTGCACGTAGGTACTGTACGAATCTGCATAAGGCCCCCGGCGCACGCACCAGGACTCATCTTCCGGGCAGAGGCTCCAGCTTTCTAC
>JAUMBM010000302.1:0-3441 GCA_032115735.1 Saprospiraceae bacterium | reverse complement strand
GCAGCCATTCGGCGCCAAGCTTTTAACGACTACTTCACACAATGCGGGGACTGCACAGGATTTGAGAAGCTCCGTGCACGCTATGGCAATCCATTGGAACCCTTCCCGTTTAATCCGTCAGAAATGGCCATTCACCCCATCAGCCGGCACTGGTACATAAGTGCAGCCAATGGCAATTTGCTTATCATCATGCAAGCGGATGGCAAGATTTTACACATGCACAGACTCAGCAGGGACATACACCTGCAGCCCGAAGGCATGTGGTTTGACAGTAACGGAGATCTGTATATCAGCAACGAGGGTGATGAAAGCAGACCTGCCTCCGTGAATCTGTTCAAGTACCGCCCATAGGCCCTTGGGGGCTGTATCGGGTAAAAAAAGGCCGCAAGGCGCGCTTTGGCAGCTTCCACTACCAAAGCGCGCCTTGCGGCCGCTTCGTTTCGTGCTTTTTTGGTAAAAAATCAGCACGAATGCAGGCTGCGCTTAGCGCTTAGCCTGCCAGGTTGCGATAGAAGCTTTGTTCATGCGCACATAGTTCATATCCCCGGCCTGTTCAGCCATTTCCATAGAGCGCGTAGCCACTTTAATTGCATCCGGATAACGACCCAGGTCGCCCAGGATAAGTGCCTCACGGCGGAGCATCCAATAACGAGGCTCACCCATGCTGTTGGCTTTTGAGCAGTACTCCAGTGCACGCGCCAGATCTCGACCACTGTCGTGCAGGTACGAAGCAGCAGCGTAGTAATCGCTGGCTGAAGGTCCGCTCATTACGCGATCGATATCAGCCATTACCCGCTTGTCAACCTCAACCTTCAGCGGAACGCTAGCCACAGCTTCGCCCCATGAAAAGTCGATCGTAGCGCTGTTGGTCTGCAGATTGTTGATAGCAATCGTGAACGTCTCAACAGCAGCCGTACGCTTCACAGGAGCCATTACCTTAGCAACTGCTGACTTTTCAACATAGCTGCCCCAGCTGCCTCCTTCATAGTTGTAGAACATCACCTGCCACTCAGCAGCCATCGGATTGATCAGGACAGCATAAGCGCCTGCTGCGAGGTTCTGATCACCTACAGTAACTGCATCAGCAAAGGTAATTTTAGTGGCTGAGTTAGCACCTGCACGCCACATTTCATTGTAAGGAACAATACCACCCTCACCAAACACTGCCCGGCCTTTGGCACTGGGTCTTGAATAGTTGATGGTTACATCCGTAAGTCCAACGGTTTGCTTAAACTCACAACCCGGGCTGGCCGCAGGCGTACGGATCTGCGCCTTAGCTGATATGGCGACGAACGCCATCAACATACTGAGTAGCATTAGCTTTTTCATGAAAACTTTGGTTTTAATATAAAAATTAGACAATTTTACCTCACAAAGATACGGCAATAGGCGAACGGCTTTACCTTTCTGCTGCAAGCTTATGCAGATTGACGGCTGCTTACAGCAAGCACCTAACCGCTGCCATACAAATATCGGATTATCAACACATCAATAAACTGCTTAGTTTAAATGACAATTGCAATCATTGCACATGATGGTAAAAAAGCCGATATGGTCGCTTTTGCCAAAGATCACATTGCGCTGCTTCAACAAAAACAAGTACAGCTCATTGCCACCGGCACCACAGGGTCTCATCTGGAGCGCGCCGGCCTGCAGGTCACCCGAATGGCCAGCGGTCCTATGGGCGGTGACGCCCAGATAGCCTCCCGCATCGCCGAAGGCAATGTGGACATGGTCATTTTTTTCAGAGACCCTCTCGGTAAGCACCCGCATGAGGTAGATGTAAACATGCTCATGCGTTTGTGTGATGTCTATAATATACCTCTCGCAACCAACCCCGCTGCCGCAACGTTATTCTTCAAAGCGTTATCGCAATGAGTTCTGCCGCCAGATTGTCATACCTTTTCAGGATTGCCTGCTTATTCCCCGTCCTCCTGGTTTCATTCTCGAATGCCCCTGCCAGGCATGATTTCCACATGAGCAAGGGGCAAGTTGAGTATGTCGCAGCAGAAAAGTCCCTTCAAATTACGCTCCACCTTTTTATCGATGATGTTGAAGATGCACTCGCCTTACAAGGAGTAAAAGGCCTGCAGCTGGGTACAGAAAAGGAAGCGGCACAAGCTGACGAACGGCTGGCAGCATATCTGCGACAGCATTTCACCCTGACCCTCAATGGCAGTAAGCTGAACCTACAGTTTCTTGGCAAAGAAACTACAGACGATATGGCCGCCATTTGGTGCTACCTGCTGGTTGAGCAGGTTGCCCTCCCTCAGGATTTGCGCATACAAAACAGTCTCCTTACCGATCTTTTTGACGACCAGAAAAATATACTTACCGTCGTAGGGCCAGCCGGTAAAAAAAGTACCCTCCTCTTCGAAAAACACCGCCCGGTACAGTCTGTCACTTACTAAGCACCGCTCATGATACAGCGCTTTTTTCAATGGGTATTCATATTCCCGATACGCATCTACCAGTGGGGCATCTCCCCAATGCTTGGTCCCAAGTGCCGCTACCAGCCGACCTGCTCGCACTACATGGTCGGTGCCATACAGGAGTGGGGTGTTCTCAAAGGTCTTTGGCTGGGCATGAAACGCATTGGCAGTTGCCATCCCTGGGGCGGACACGGCTACGACCCTGTTCCCAAAAATCCCGGCAAGCAACAGCCGTAAAGCTCACCTAGCCCGCCCATCCTTCCCTGTCGAGGTTGCGAAAATGTATTGCCTCCGCCAGGTGCTCCAGTTCTATAGAAGGACTCTCCGCCAGATCAGCAGCCGTGCGCGCAACTTTCAGAATTCGGTCATAAGCTCTGGCAGACAGCTGCAGCCTTTCCATCGCCCGCTTAATCAGTGCCACACCGGCTGTACTGACCGTGCACAAATCACGTACCATCCGGCTCTGCATATGTGCGTTGCAGTGTACGTTGGTCATATTACGAAATCGCTCTGCCTGAATCTCTCTCGCTTTAATCACTCTCCGGGCAATATCCCCGCTGCTATCCTGTGAGGGGCTTTGCTTGGTAAGCTCTCCGTAACTCACAGGCGTAACTTCCACGTGCAAATCTATTCTGTCGAGCAGCGGACCACTAATTCTGCTCAGGTAGCGCTTCACTACCCCGGGAGCACAGACACACTCTTTGTCAGGATGATTAAAAAACCCACAGGGACAAGGATTCATAGAGGCAATCAACATAAAGCTGGCCGGAAAATCTATAGAGATCTTTGCCCGGGAAATGGTCACTCTGCGCTCCTCCATAGGTTGGCGCATAACCTCCAGGACCGTCCGCTTAAATTCGGGCAACTCATCCAAAAACAACACGCCATTGTGTGCCAGACTGATTTCTCCGGGGCTGGGATTACTTCCTCCACCTACCAGCGCCACATCGCTGATCGTATGGTGGGGTGCCCGAAAAGGGCGGGTAGTCAGCAAAGAGGAACCCACCGG
>JAUMBM010000301.1:0-2952 GCA_032115735.1 Saprospiraceae bacterium | reverse complement strand
TACCCATATTCCGTCCCTACGGGACTCCTGAAAACAACGGCCCCGGTGTTTTCTACCTACATCGCGTCCCTACGGGACTGCGGGAAACACCGGGTGTACTGATCCCCTAAATAACCAGACAAGGTTACCGTATTAAAATTGTAATCTTGTCTATGAAAAAGAAGCGACGCAGCAAAGAAGAGAAGCTTAGCATTCTGAAAGAGGCAGAAAGCCAGGGGTAGAAGTTACGATTATGCAGCATGGATTTATCCATCTACTTTCTACCGCTGGCGTAAGGCGTAAGTTGAGCTTCCCCCCCAAAACTAGACACGTTTGATAAGCCAAGGTGACTTAAGTTCGAGGGCAGCTGTAAATATTGGTAGTTCTTACATGGGGCAAATCTACGAAACCCACTTCATTTGGACTAGAGCCAAGAATAATGCACAAAGAGTGCTTTCTCTTGTCCGGGATAATGATTACTCAATGGCGGCAGATAATTTATCTTTGTCATCGTCAAGATAACTACTCAAACGATGTCTCCAAAGCGTTTACCTCTTTCTCAACTGCTGATCTACGCAGCCGGTCAACTGGGATGGTCGCTGGCTGCCTATGGCGCCGCCAATTTATTGGTGTATTTTTACCTGCCTCCCGGAGACGGGCAGTCACAACTTTTTCCTGCCTTCATCTTCCAGGGGGCGGTAGCAGGCATTGTCACCTTAATCGGGCTCATCAATTTTGGGGGGCGCCTGTTTGATGCAGTCACAGATCCCATCGTTGCCGCCTGGGCGGATCGCCGCCCGTCGGAGCGCTTTGGGCGCCGGAAAAAAATCATGGCTATGGCGGCACTGCCTCTGGCTCTATCCTCTTTCGCCTTGTTTTATCCGCCCTACGAAGCCATGTGCTGGCAAAATACAGCCTGGCTAAGTTGCTGGATGTTGGTCTTTTATGCCTCCCTCACCCTCTACGTGATTCCGTACAATGCGCTGATTAGTGAATTGGGGCATTATCCGCCCGACCGAATGCGTATCAGCACAGCTATTTCTATCACCTTCGCACTCGGGTTTCTCATCGGTGGGAGTATTTATGCGGTGCAGGACTGGCTGACAGCGATTATGCCCGTGGTCCAGGCGTTCCAGTGGGCAGTAGGGGGCTTTTCGCTGCTGGCTCTGCTGCTGTTGCTGGTGCCGGTCTGCTGGTTGAAGGAAAATGAGTATGCGCAGCAGGCACCGGCTTTGGCTGACAATGAGCAGGCGGGCTTGCTGCGGACGGTGCTCAGCAACAACAGTTTCCGCATATTTTTGCTGTCAGAATTTATGTATTGGCTAGCCCTGACTTTTATCCAGATGGGGATTGGTTTTTTTGTTACCATCCTGCTGGACTATCCGCCAGCCCAGGCAACGCTTTTCCTCACCGCGAGCTTTTTGGGTAGCTTTGCCCTGTATTGGCCTGTCAATAAGCTTGTTGATTACCGGGGGAAAAGAAAGGTAATGCTGTCGGCCTACTGGGTTTTTGCCGGTACATTTGCTTTGCTGGCACTGTCGCCCTGGATTTCAGTGCCGGGCTCGCTGCTGTTTTGGACGCTCAGCCTCAGCGCCTCCTATCCCTTGGCCGTTTTTGGTATCGTCCCCAACGCCATGGTGGCCGATTTTATCCACGATCACAAAGAAGCTACCGGAGGACAGCCGGCCGGTATGTTCTTTGCCGTCTTTAGCTTTATCATGAAGGCCGGCGTGTCGGTCGCCAACCTGATTTTTCCGTCCTTGTTATTGTTGGGAAAAAGTGTGGACAACAGCCTGGGCGTGCAGCTTGCCGCCTGGCTGGCGCTGCTGAGCTGCGTGCTGGGGGCGCTGCTATTTTATCGCATCAGGCCTTCCTCTCATGACAAGGCGGTTGTCTCAAATGAATGATACCCGGCCGCAAGCCAGCCCGGAGATGCCATAAGTATACAGCTACTGGTCGGCTTGTGTGACTGAGATGATAGCCCATACGTCCGGTATTCTGGCGATCTGTCATACGCAGGACTTGACGGCCCCGGTTATATTTCACGCTGCTGACCCAACGTAAACCGGCTTGTCTGCTGTCTGTACTGATAGCCGCCTGCTGCCGCCAGCGCGAAAGCGGGCGCTCACAAACTTACTATCAACCAAATGAATGCCACTATGAAAAATGTCTTTTACACATCCTCGCGATTACTCGTATTGGCTTGGTCACTGTACACCGCAACCTTGCAGGCTCAGTGTGATTTTACGCCTACAGTGGTAGGTGATCTGCTGCTCTGCCCGGGTGCCGGCGGGCAGTTGTCAACCCAGTCGTATGACAGCTACCAATGGCAAAAAAGAACCTGGCCCAACGGCACCTGGGCTGATATCCCCAATGCTACCAGTCAGACCCTGGCCATCGGCCCGGATGACGTTCTCTTCAATTTTCGAGTGCGTGCAACCGTCGGGAGTTGTACCGAAAACAGCGCCGAAGTGCTGGTCGATGGCCGGGTATTTCTGCTGCCTGTGGTAGAGCACGGAGGTGTCTATACTTTTTCGCCACAAGGAGGCTACCGGGTCTGCACTGGCGATTCCATGACACTGCGCCTGAAGTTGCCTTACACAACCAACATCACCTGGTTTCGCAATGATCAGCCTATGGCCGATACGACCAATCTGCTGGTCATTCGGGAGGCAGGCGCATACACCGTACAGGGTGCACCAGGCGTTTGTCCTGATTTCATTGTCCCACTTGGAATTACTTTTGATGTTGAAGTGGTCGACTGCAGCCCCAGCAGTGTCTATGATGGGGAAAAGCAAGTCGCGGGCCTGCGGCTGAGCCCGCAGCCTGCTCACGAGCAGCTGACCATCTCTCTGGACAACGACCAGCCGTTTACCGCCCTGGAGCTGTTTGATCTCAGCGGGCAACGGAGATTGTCGGCTTATTCACTGAGCCCGCAGACACGCATAGACCTTTCCCTTGAGGGGCTTCCGG
>JAUMBM010000300.1:0-28809 GCA_032115735.1 Saprospiraceae bacterium | reverse complement strand
AGCCGGCAAGTCTGGCAAGATCTATCGCCGCCTCCGTATGACCTGTTCGCCTAAGTACGCCGCCAGTCTTGGCCCGCAACGGAAAAATGTGCCCCGGACGAGCATAATCACTGCCTTTGATCGAAGGATCAACCAGCGCGCGTATACCCGTGGCCCGGTCATAGGCCGAGATACCCGTTGTGCATCCATGACCAATCAGATCGATGGAGACTGTAAATGCTGTCTCGTGCAAGGCTGTATTTGAATTTACCATCATAGGCAAATCCAGTTCGTCTGCGCGACGCTCATCGAGAGGCGCACAAATCAGACCACGGCCAAAGGTAGCCATAAAGTTGATGATCTCCGGCGTTACGCATTCGGCCGCACAGATGAAATCACCTTCATTTTCGCGATCCTCATCATCTACTACGATGATTATTTTTCCTGCCTTGATGTCCGCGATTGCTTCTTCAATGGTATGGAGCTGAAAAGAGCTATGCTCGCTTTGGTGGTTGCCAGACATTGGTTCTGATTCCTTTATAGTAGCGTAAAAATCCTGTAAACAGTGCCAGATTCATCAGTACAAAATAACGTACATGCCGCAAAGGTAGCCAATGAAAGCCAAACCAACGCAAACAAAAATCGGCAGCAGGCAGCAGTAACAGTAGCAGTAACAGTCCGGCCAGGGCTATTCTGTACAGTACAAAGTCGAATGCCAGTGGCAAACTACTCAGCAACAGCAACAACAACCAAAAGGGCCCCAGCCAGCGCAGTATTTTATGGGAAAAAAAAGCAAATTGTGGCAGCCCTGTGGGCGGCCACCAGAGCCTGCGAAAATGCTGCATGTTTTGGAAATTCCCTGCAGATATGCGCGCTTTACGCCGAAATTCCTGCTCAATTTCATGGCCTACAGGTTCGTAGCAACGAGCCGAAGGATCGTTGATGGCGTAGCCCCCACGTTCGAAAACACACATAGTAATGTAGAAATCATCCACCAGAAAGGTAGAGGGCACCGGGCTGAAGTAATCCGAACGGAGTGCATAACACCCACCAAATGGCCCTATCATCATTTTCCACAAGATACTCTCCCGCTGCTTAATGCGTGCCTCCCCGCTAATATAAGCATCTTCTGAGCGGGAAATGCCCGCTGACTCCAGACCCGTATGTACAATGACGGCATCTACGATGGCCAGTTGCGGCGTCTTAAAATGCCGTACCAGCTGCTGCATCACCTCACCACCCAGCATAACACTTGCATCTGTGATGATGAAAATATGTTTGTCTGAAGCAAGATACTGCTGTTGTGCTGCTGATGCCAACTGGTTAATGATACCAGGTTTGCCCTGACGCTCATGGAAGAAAGACAGCCGTATGCGGTCATCCCCGTCAGCATACCCCTGCAGAATATCATTGGTAGCATCCGTCGAACAATCAGAGCCAATCCAATAGGTGACCAAATGCTGTGGATAAGTCTGCTCCAACAGGCTTTCCATCTTACGGGCAATGACCCGCTCCTCATTGTGTACAGCCATCAGCACAGATATTCGGGGCCATTGATCATCAGGACCGTAGCAGCGTGTACGAAGTGAACGACCACGACTAAGCCACCTCAACAACAGGGGATAGCCGAGATAGGTGTACACCATGGCTGTCAGACTTACCCAAAAAACAACTTGCAACATCAACATTTGCACCAATTGGTCATAACGGAGGCAACAGCATCAGCAGGTAGTTGCTGACTGTACTTACCTGCCCTCAAAGGTAAGTATTCTAATGGCCAAAAAAGCATAGCCCATCATTTTACCCCTCCGATTATTGTGATGGTATTGCCCATGGGGGCAGCTTTACCATGAGGCAGTAGCCATGGGTGCCAAAAATCATCCTTACCCGCCCGCCTCATCACCCATCAGCTTACAAAAAATTACCTTCTTTGCATTATGCATTGACCCGACAGCGGGCATCCCGTCCATTGACCGGCGGGCGGCACCTTTTTACAATATCAATTTGATTACACGTACTATGAATACAGATATTACCATCGATACAATCATGAGCCGAGAACTCATCACCGTGGCTCCTGAAACAAGCCTGAACCAGATCAAACATACTTTTGACAACCATACGTTCCACCACCTGCCCGTAGTTCAGGCAAGTGGTAAGCTCGTCGGCATCATTAGCAAAGAAGATTTTGCCCGTGCCGCCTATATGCTCTCGCTCAGCACCAATGGTCAGGCTTACAGCCAGCTGGAGTATGCATCCCTCACCGCCAATGATATAATGACTATTTACCCTGTATTTCTGGAGCCACACGATACCGTGGGTCTGGCTGCCGACATCTTTTTAGCCAACAAATTCCACGCACTCCCAATCTTGGAAGAAGGGCAGCTTGTTGGATTGATCACCACGCATGACCTTGTCAGATTTGCCTTCTCTGATCATATCTACAAAGATCCAGCTACAAGCTAGCAGCGCGCAGAACGTAAGGCCACCGCGGGCTGTCTGCAAGAATGCCTGCCTGACCGGATGCAGATTGTTCAATGGTGTATCCGGTATTTTATGACCCAGGGCAAAATGGAGGTATTGACCTGTGCAGCCGGGCTTTTTTGAAGGCGTGCAGCCAGGGATGCCCGGCTTATTGTTAGGTAAAACCCTTAGGATGATAACTGTTGCATACCTGCCGGGCAAGTTACGGACAAGCCTTGGTTGTTAATTTCAATAAAAAATTCATCCATTTTTACATTTAGTTGTTAGGTAATACTCATATTTGTGTCTTAGTTTAAAGTAAGTGTACGAATTGTACACCTACAAAAATCGCCGTCCATGGTCGAAATTTTCGTCGAGCAGAAAATCATGGCTGAAATGCGCACCAACAGAGGTGACTCTTTATTAAGCCTTTCCAGGCGTTCACCGGTTATGTTGGTCTTCCTCCGCCACTTTGGCTGTGTTTTTTGCAGGGAAGCGCTTTCTGACATATCCCGCAGAAAGGCGGAAATCGAAGCTCTGGGTACGCAGGTTATTTTTGTACACCTGAATGACGATGAGACAGCGGAGCGATCCTTCGCAAAATACGATCTGCCCGACGCCGTTTACATCAGTGATGCGAGCTGTACCTACTACGCTGCTTTTGGGCTGACAAAGGCTACTGTCACGCAGCTTTTTGGGCTTCACTCCTGGATACGGGGGTTTCAGGCGGGTGTCGTTGCAGGACATGGTCTGGCCAGCCCCATTGGTGACGGTTTTCAGATGCCCGGCGTGTTTATCATTCAGGACGGACAGATCCGGGACGCCTTTATTCACAAGCTTTCCTCTGACAGACCTGATTATGTAGGACTCGTACAACAGTGTTGCGAAATATAGACAGCTTTCAATCCTCCCGGGCAATATCAGTTCACACACGTATATCCACGATATTTACGGCTACCTCTACCTCTCTGTAGAGAACGTTGGCTGTTGTCGATACGTGATTGGGCCACTGCTTACCGAGCATTTCAAGCCAGTCAGAAGTTCTTTCCCGACCGGGTTCGGTGACAATGATGCGCCCTCCCGTTCCCGACAGCGCAGCAAAGGCTTTCACGAGCGGTTCAAAAGCGCGCTTTTCATAGGCGACGTCCGCAGCCAGCAGGAGCTGTGCCTTGGCCTCCGCCAGTGGGAATCTCCAGTCCATCACCCGTGAGCGAGCCACCCCGGGTAGGTTCAGCGACCAGTTGAAGTCTACCTGTTCCAGTGCTTCCGGGAGATAGTCGGTAAACAGAACCTCTCCCCCCTGCATGGCGGCCACGAGCCCGGGTAGTCCCAGACCACAACCAATTTCCGTGACGGACATAGCAGGCGTAATTACTTTCTCCCGAAGCAGGTACTCTGCCAACGCCAGGCCCGAATGCCACAAGTCAGCCCAATAGGGTATCCTATCATCCTGATAATCGGGATGCTCCGTTCCTTTGGCGATAAGATCATCCAGCAGTGCATCAAAATTCTCTACTCTGCTGAATCGTATGTCCAGACCCGCCAATGAGAGATTGACAAGCTCTCTTCGAACAATGCTCATACTTGCTCGGGTTTGCGAATGACCGAACCCATGCCAACCCCCAGCCCAATAACGATCCGCATAGCCTCTTCAGTTCTTATGTTGACCAATTCCACTTTATCTCTGGGTAAAATAAAGATAAAGCCATTGGTAGGATTAGGCCCGGTAGGCACAAAGACGACCATTTCTCCATTGGAGAGCTCTTCTGTAATAAATCCGAGCATTTTGGCAGGACTGTTGAAGACATCTACCAAAACTACCTGACTGAAGGGTGTTTTACTGGATCCTGTAAACTGGCGAATGGTTTCACGCAGAATGCTGTACAGAGGTAGTTTATACAAATATTGCTGCTCAATGCGATCAAAGAAGCGACTTCCGAAACGTGTTCTGACCATGAGCCCCAAAAGAAAAAAAGCCGTTATAACGAGCGCCAGCGAAAGAATATCCACCATCCACTTTTGCACATATTCCTGCAAATCAAACAAATGCCCCACAGGCTGCAAAACAGGAACGATCGTCAGAAAAACGAGTCTCACCAGCAAAAACAGGATTACAGCTGGTAAGACAACCACTACCCCTCCCAGTACAGTTGTGGTGACAAAACGGGATAGTTTCTGCAGAAAAGTTCGCTGGTTGTTTTCACTGACCATAGCTGAAATGAATTAAAGGAATATTAAAATACAATTTGGCGTGAATGCTGGTTTGTCTGCCGGAGGCACAAATGAGCTACTCTGAGTAATACCTCCTTTTTTGATGGAACATAGCCGGCGCTATATGACTGAAAAAGAGTAGAAACCCAGGTGTTGAGCCCTTTGGCGAGAGACCCGGCGAGCGTTCATGTCAAATTGCAGGATCACTGATTTGCTGCGATGCGAGATACCATGGAAGCAGCAGCGCGGTCGGCAGCTCCTGTATTCCCCAATTTTGATTTCAAGCCTTCGTACCCGGCCAAGGTTTCGGCTCGGCCTGTGTCGGACAGCAGCCATTGCAGCTGTTCAAGCAGCTGTTGCCGGTTAAAATCCTGCTGGATAAGTTCCTTGACCAGGGGTTTATCCGCGATCAGGTTGACGAGCGAGATATACGGTACGTCAACAATATGGCGGGCAATGTGATAGGACAATGCTGCTGCGCGATAACCAACTACCTGAGGTACTCCAAACAGTGCAGTTTCAAGCGTGGCCGTACCAGAGCAAACGACAGCTGCACTGGCGTGCGCGAGCAGCCCATAGGTTTGCCCCATCACGAGCCGAACGCGGTGACCCGCCGGCTTATTTTCCAACAATTGCTCATAGAATTCCGCAGGCAGGGCTGCCGCCCCTGCGACAACCCACTGGACGTCCGGAAAATCTTCTGTCAGCGTCAGCATTTCGGGTAACATCCGCAGAATTTCCTGCCGTCTGCTTCCGGGCAGGAGGGCAATAATTTTTTTATTCTCCAGTCCATGCTGTGAGCGGAAATCAGCGGAAGGAACAAAGCGGGAAACAATATCCAGCAGCGGATGCCCCACATAAGATACACTGACCCCATGCTGTTGAAAAAAGGACTCCTCAAAGGGAAGAATAGCGTAAAGCTGATCAACGAAGCGCCGAATCTGTTTGACCCTACTGCTGTGCCATGCCCACACCTGGGGTGCGATATAGTAAAATACTCGATACCCCTGAGCTTTTGCCCATGCTGCCATCCGGAGATTGAAGCCGGGATAGTCGATTAATACAATGGCATCGGGCTTATAAGCATGTATCTGCTGGCGGCAGAGCTGAAAATTGCGAAATATAGCGGGCAGATGAGTTATTACCTCCCAAAACCCCATGAAAGCGAGCTCGCGATAATTTTTTAGTACCTCTACCCCCTGAGCTGCCATCATCTCACCTCCCCAGCCCTGCAACTGAAGGCCGTTTGTGTGGTGTCGCAAGGCCCGTACCAATTCTGCTCCCTGAAGATCTCCGGAAGCTTCCCCGGCAATTAAAAAAATGCGCATAAAGGAAAGATTAATCCAGCAGCTGGCCGCCGTATAAGTAGAACCAGAGCCCGGCATAGCCAAGTGTTACAATCACCAAAGCACGAATAGAGCGGTCGCTGCGCCACTTATTAAAATAGCGCAGTGGCAGAATATTCAGACAAATGGCCAGTAGTGCTCGTGTCCGTTCCTGCAAGGCAGGATCTGCACTGCCAACTACATCCATCAGCCCCAGCTGCTCATCAATCATCTGAAGGACTGCATAGCCCACGAAAGGGACCAACAATCCGGTGAGCAAGCCAATCCAGCCGGCATTATATTTATCTCTCATGTTCTCCAATTTATATTGGCCTGCAGCAAGCCGAGCAGACTATTACTCCAAAGTGACCGATTCTGTGATCATTGAAAGCAGCTCATTCGCTGTGAGTCGGGTACTGATGTCTGCTCCCGACAGGAGTGAGTCTGCCAAATCTCGCTTTTGATCATGCAATTTAAGGATTTTTTCCTCAATCGTACCTTCTGCCACCAAACGATATACGGTGACCGGTTTTTCCTGACCAATCCGGTGAGCCCTGTCAGTTGCCTGATCTTCCACTGCCGGATTCCACCAGGGATCCATGTGGATAACGTAGTCAGCAGCTGTAAGATTGAGTCCGACTCCGCCCGCTTTCAGGCTAATCAAAAAACAATCCCCTTCTCCCCGCTGGAAGGCTTCGATTCGCTTCTGCCGCAGGTTCAGTGGTGTTTGGCCATCAAGATACTGGTAATGAATGTCATGCTTGACCAGCACTTCACGCAGCAACTCCAAATGCCCCACGAACTGGCTAAAAACCAACGCTTTGTGATTACTCTCTTTGAGCTCAAGAATTAGATCTGCAAACATGCGCATCTTTCCGCTTTGGCGGATGCTTGTATTGGGGTCAGCAAGCCGGGGGTGACAGGCAGCACGGCGAAGCCGCATAATTTCTGCCAGGATACGCAAATGCTTTTCTCCGCCGCCGAGTTCATCCTGCGAAGACAACTTGGCGATTGCACTTCTGCGAAGCGCCTCATAGAACGCCACCTCCTCATCGGACCGCTCGACCGTCAACACAATTTCTGTTTTGGGAGGCAGATCCTTCAGGACATCATCTTTACGCCTGCGCAAAATAAACGGATGCAACAGATTTTTAAGCTGCTCACGCTGTTTGATGTCCTTCAATCGCTCGATAGGCCAGGCGAACCGATCATTGTACTGATCCAGAGAGCCCAGCAGGCCGGGATTGATGAACTGAAACAGATTCCACAGCTCTCCGAGGTGGTTCTCCAAGGGTGTGCCGGTCATGATAATCTTGAATGCTCCCTTTAGTTGCATCGCCGTTTCCGAGCGCTTGGTATTCCTGTTCTTAATAGACTGGGCCTCATCCAGAATAATGGTAGAGAAAGTCTTGGCGACAAAATGCGATGCAGCCCGCGTCATCAGATCATAGGTAACAATGATAATATCTCCTGCTGAAGCTTGTTCTATGACCGCTTCCCGATCGCCCTCCCCAAAGAGGATGGGTCTGAGGGAGGGTGTAAACCGGCCTGTCTCGGCCAACCAGTTGCGACACACGCTGGCGGGTGCTACCACCAGTGCGGGTCCCTGACTGGCTCTGCTCAGCAATAAACCCAGCGCCTGAACGGTTTTTCCCAAACCCATATCATCTGCCAAACAGGCGCCAACGCCTGCTGCAGCGCAACGCGCCAGCCATTCAAAACCTTCCTGCTGATAAGGCCGAAGATTTGCCTCTAAGCCGGCCGGCAGTTCGTAGTGACTGTTGAAAGCCTGTAGAAACATTTCCCGCCTCTCCCTGAATGCCTGATCGAAAGTGACATTCTCGAGTGTATCTAAAAGCGGCATCATGGCTGATGCAGACAGTGGATGCATCTGCAGCTGTCCCCGGGCATCGGCAGACAAAAAGCCTTCTATCTCCTCCAATCGCTTGCGAAATGCTTCCGTAAGTGCCAAAAATTTACCGGGGCTGAGTTCGATGAAATCAGATTTATGTTGCTTCGACAGCGCCAACAATTCCTGCATGCTAATCACATGTTGCTCATCGATGCGCAGCTCTCCCTCGACCTCAAACCAGTCATTGCGCGCATTTATACGCATGCTGAAATCACTGAAACCAGCTACACGCTCCACACGCAACTTTTCGCCCTTGGGCCACTCCAGCACAATTTCTTCTGCCTGCAACAGCGGGTTGAGCTCTGCCAAAAGATTGAGACAAGCATGTGTATCTTCCAGTCGCCAGATACCCATCTCCGGACTAATATCCCGGAGCGTTTCCACTTGATCGAGGATATGCTCCTGGTTGGAAAGCTCCTGCCGCAATGAGCGTTTTGCACGTGTTCGTTGGCCGTCGATCAGTGCTACGACCTCCTCTTCGCCTTTCCCCGGCTGAAAGTAAGGAGGCTGAGCGCCAAAAGGTTTTACGTACATCTCGAGATGAAACCCGTCACCTACCGGGAGTAGGTGTATACAAATTTTGTTTTCTGCGGGAATAGCAGGTAGCTGTTCATCATCACTGCTAAGTTGCGACATATCAACCTCCACCAATTGCGACAACCCTTTGACAACCTGCTGCAGCTTCTTTTCGCCCTTATCAGGAATCAGCAGGCTACCTTTAGGCAGCAGCTTGTTGAGCAATTCGTGGTATTCTTGCGCTACATAGAGCTTGTAGCGAGTGGGCGTTTCTTTTTGAATCAGAAAGCGCTCCTTGTCGAGCCAGGGATCGATTACCAATTCGTGACCAATGCCGGATGCCCGAACGAATATACGAGGTGATGCAGCTTCAAACTGGACAGCTACACCGGGAGATTTCATGAGGAAAAGATAGGGGTGCCCCACTAGTTCTTCCCACAACTTTTGGTTGGAGGCCGGGCTGGTTGATGACCAATCTTCCAGGGAACGGACGTATTGTTCGGCAATACGTCTGTCCTGCTCCGTCATGTGCGCCAACTTGCCGCTAATGAGTCGCTGCTGTCCCACATTACGGCCTGAAAGCCAGCCAGATTTACCGTAGGACTGCTCTTTAGGCTGTAAGCTCATGTTGTCGAAATCTACCAGCCATATCAGCCTCATTTCGTGTTGCCGCGTAGCAGAAGTCTGAGCTTTCAGCGACAGTGCGAGTAAATGTTCGAGTACATTTTCCCAACTCTCAGTCCTTCTGAACAACTGCCGGAGGAGGGAGTCATCCTGTGCGACCTCACTGGCAGCAGAAGGATCCAACGAGAGCAGCTGACGGCTCAGCCAATGAAACCCATTGGCATCGAGATGCCTGCGGAAATCAGCCAGCCTGGTAGCTGACATCTCTGTATCGCTGGTCCAGTAGTTTACAAAAGCACCCCAGAAGTCATCCCAGGAAAAGGGGTTAGGCTGTCTGGCGATATTGATAGCCTCATTGGAAAGATAACTACCCATTGCTACCACCTGATTGATGGCCGCATTATAAAATCCGTTTATACGCAGGCTTTGCTCGGCCAGCTTAATCCATTTGCTGTATTGGCTACTTTCGGACTGGCTTAAGCCTAAGAACAGGTAAAAAATCTGGTAAAATGGGTAAAACTCAACTTTAGCCTGCTTACCTGCATGTTTTTTTTGCTCCCGCAATATATCTGCATACAGTACAAATGCTTCTGACACCTTTCCCTGCAGCAGCATTTCAGTTGCCGTAGCCGCCAGTCTATCCAACTGCGAAGTAAAACCAAGCCATTTATTAAGTTGACCGGCATCTCTTCGGAGTATTGCCTCTATGCACAACTGTCGGGCCAAAATTGGCTTGGCACTTTCCGGGAAATAATTGAAATGCTGCCGAACAAAGTCCTGGTAGGGATCATCGGGCTTCAGCTCAAACAAACACAACTTAGCTGAAGCTCTGGCATCGATCAGCAGTGCCAGCATATCTTTGGGAATGAGCTCGATCACTGCCCGATCGAAAACTTCCGGCAGCCACAAGCTACTGAATCGGCGAAGTGCCTCCGTACTGTATGAAAAATAATCTAAATAAGAACTCAAATGCCGGAGAAAGAGCGCGTAATCTTTCTCGATCATAGACATGAATACTTCCCTTGCCGATCTGGCATGCAGCTCTTCTACAGACCACGAGTAGTACCCCTGGTGATGCTGCCTTATGAGCGCTATGACGGCAGGACTCATGCGGTCGGTCCAGCCACAATGGTAAAAGATATCTCTGGAAACTTCGGGGGGGCATTCAAAAGTATTGCCCCGACTATGTACTAATCCCTGCTGGGACAGGTCAGCCAAGGCTGCAGTGACCGCATTGGGTAACAGCCTTTGCCCCAACTGTCGCATACGCTCTTCCAGTAAATACTTGGGAACCCCCGCTCTGAAAAAGGCAAGGAAGAGCAGCAGAGATCGGTGTGTATCCTGCAGCTGGTCATATTTGCGCCCCGAAAGAGATGTGGGCGCAGAAAGAGCCGACGCGAAAGCCTCAGCAACCTTGTCAACCTCTTCAGACGCACCTTTGACAGATTGCCTTTTTTGAAAATCTCTGATATAAAAAAGCAGTGCTACTACATGCTCACAGAAAAAATCATTGGGCCTGCAGGAACATTCTGCATACCTGATTTCCCCGGAATCGCTTACATTGACATACAGGTCGTAATTGGATAAATCCTCCGCCTTAACACGTGCCTCCCAGCTTCCTTTGACGAATTCTTCGATATTGGTGATGCGGTTATCTGAATACAGTTGCCTGCCTTTACTCAGTACCCGGGAAAGGAGTTGGTCTTCAAAATCAGCAATGTTCAGAGCAGACATGACAGTTGACTTTTGGGGAACAGCCGAACCGGCGCGTATATATTCAATTGTACCTAAAAGGAAAATCTAAAACAGTATAGCACGGGGACGTTCCAACAACGCAATAAGCGCGTTGTCCTAATGAGTAATCAGCCGGTCTCCGGAAAACAACAAGAGGGAGCTACAAGGATTACGCCTCCGTTTGCAGCTTTTCATCATCCTTTGTTTTGTTGTATGGGCAGTGTCTGCAGCCACTTCCGCAGCAATACCCCCGCTTGAGATGCCAGGCAGCCGTAAACACCAGCAGGCCGTTTTCAAGATAATAATCTACCCCCTCTACCAAAGACGCTGATGACTGGCGGCTCTTGAAGAAGCGCGAAGACTCCATGCCTCAGGGTTGTTGTATACCCAGCACCTTTACCCGCTGTACCAGCCAGGCATAGCCGCCAAACAACAGTCCGCTGAAGAACAAATCGCCCAGCAGTGTATTCCAGAAAAATGGCAGACCGGCAGTATAGGACATCAGCAGGCCTGTGGCCGTAAGCGGATACATACCGCTTGACCACCAATGAAAAGCATTGGTAATCAGGAAAAAAGCAACAGAACTAAGTACAGCAGCACCTCCTACGGCAGCAACGCCCACACGGCCGCGCAGCAGCAGACCTATAGCCAGTATCACTGCAAAGCCAACATACACCCCTGAATTGAATCCCCAAAAGAAGGAAGTGTAGTACTCTGCATACAATACATTATTGATAATCAAGTCACTTAAGTAGAGCGCACCGAATGACACCAGTGCCGCGTGCACCGGCCGGTGCAGGTGAGAAGCTCCGAAAAGCGCCATGGCACCCACAGCCGTGAAATTAGGCCAGTGCGGCAGCAACCTGCTGAGAGCAGCGAAAAGGATCATGCTGCTTACCACGATCCAGGAAATGGATATGCTACGGTTATGGTTCATATACAAAATTTGGAAAGACAAAGGTAACAGATTTGTTGTGCTTACACAACATTCACCGGGGGTGAATGTTCGTGAGCGACACATCAATTTAAACAGAAACAGGGGTAGAGAACTGCTGTCACTGAACAAGTACAGGACACTTAGTTCAGACCAACATTCGCTACCCCTGTCAGGTCGTACATACAACCCCTAGCCGCGCAGCGCTGCCAGCATGGTCAGCCCGATAGACGCGGGCGTATCTACGACATGTATACCACAAGCAGCCATGATTTTCATCTTAGCTTCAGCTGTATCGTCCTTACCGCCGATGATAGCCCCTGCATGACCCATTGTCCTGCCTTTGGGAGCTGTCTGGCCAGCAATAAAGCCCACGACCGGTTTGGTACCGAAATCTTTGATATAGTAGGCTGCATCGGCTTCCATAGCCCCCCCGATCTCACCGATCATGATAATTCCCTCCGTTTCCGGATCATTCATCAGGAGTTCTACGGCATCTTTGGTAGTTGTACCGATAATAGGATCACCCCCGATACCTATACAGGTTGATTGTCCCATACCCGCCTTGGTCACCTGATCGACAGCTTCATACGTAAGTGTCCCCGAGCGGCTGACGATACCAATGCTCCCCTTTTTGTGGATAAATCCGGGCATGATACCACACTTAGCCTCCTCAGGTGTGATGACACCGGGGCAGTTGGGCCCGATAAGGCGGCAGTCAAAGCGTTCGATGAAAGCCTTCGCTCTTACCATGTCCTGCACGGGAATGCCCTCCGTGATACAGATGATTACTTTGATACCTGCTTCAGCAGCTTCCATGATGGCATCAGCAGCAAATGGCGGTGGCACAAAAATAACGGCCGTATCGGCACCTTCCTTATCAACGGCATCAGCTACCGTATTGAATACTGGTTTGTCGAGATGAAAAGTACCCCCTTTTCCGGGCGTTACACCACCTACCAGAGGCGTTCCGTATTCAATCATCTGACTAGCATGGAACGAACCTTCTTTTCCCGTGAACCCCTGCACGATAACGCGGGAGTGCTTATTGACTAGTACTGACATGAGGTAGATATGATTTCTTTGGTAATAAAGAATTTTACTCGGCTGATTCGTCTACAATGATGAAAACGTCTTCATTGGCGCGCTGCATAAAGTAGCGCTCCCGCGCGAAGCGCTCCTGATTGGCCTGCATATCGGCCATCTCGCGTTCTTCCTCTGCTATTTTCTCCAAATAGTAGACACGATCCGACTCCAATTGCCTCACCATTCGCTGCAATTGAAACTGTGTGAGCGGGTCATGGCGATCAAAGAAAACCATGTACGTCACAAAGGCCAGCAGCACCAGAACATAGCGATTACGGAAGGGCGCTGGAATTCGGTTGGTCAGTTGTTGGCGAAGCTGTTGCATACAGAATCAGCATTTAGGGCACAAGATATACATTTTGGTTTACAATCTGTGCGCTTGTAGGTTGCATGTTTATCAGTCAGCCCTTTGTTTTTCGATTTTTTAGTCAATCATCCGCGTTTCGTACACAGTCTTGTTGGGTGACCGCAGCTGAAAAGGGCGGCCTGTTTTCTGCAGGGCAGCAACTGAAAGACGTCCGATATACAAAAACAGAACACTCTTCGGCGGCATCTGCCGCCGAAGAGTGTTCTACAATGTATTTCCACCAGCAGTTGCGGAACCTGCTCGGCTCTTAGCCGAGCAGCGAGCGCCCTGGATAGACAGCCAGCTCACCCAGTTCCTCTTCAATCCGAAGCAACTGGTTGTATTTGGCGATTCTGTCGGAGCGCGACGCCGAGCCGGTTTTGATCTGCCCCGTGTTGAGCGCAACTGCCAGATCGGCGATGGTAGTATCCTCTGTTTCTCCGGAGCGGTGGCTCATCACACTTGTGTAGCCATTTCGTGTAGCGAGGTTGACGGTATCGAAAGTTTCGGAAAGTGAACCAATTTGGTTGACTTTCACGAGGATAGAATTGGCAATACCCTGATCGATACCCTGTTGCAGACGCTTAACGTTGGTAACAAACAAATCATCGCCAACCAGCTGCACGCGGTCGCCCACTGTCTGCGTCAACAGCTTCCAGCCAGACCAATCATCTTCGGCCAGGCCGTCTTCGATAGAGAGGATGGGGTAGTTGTCGACCCACTGCTTCCAGTAGCCCACCATATCTGCACTGGACAGCTTGTCGCCTGTAGACTTTTTGAAGTGATACACCTGCTCGTCCTCGAGCCAAAACTCTGAGGCAGCAGCATCCATGGCGATCATAATATCAATGCCGGGCTTGTAGCCGGCAGCTTCAATGGCCATAAGCACCGTTTCAATTGCCTCCACATTGCTTTTGATATTAGGCGCAAAACCGCCCTCATCCCCAACGTTGGTGCTGTACCCTTTTTTCTTGAGTACGTTTTTGAGGTGATGAAAAACCTCTACCCCCATGCGAAGACCCTCGGAAAAAGCATCCGCCCCTATCGGCATAATCATAAACTCCTGAAAATCTATGCTATTATCTGCATGAGATCCTCCATTCAGGATGTTCATCATCGGTACAGGCATCACATGTGCATTGACCCCGCCCAGATAGCGATACAGCGGCTGACGTATAGAAGCAGCGGCGGCCTTAGCGACTGCCAGACTTACTCCCAGGATAGCATTGGCACCCAGCCGGCTCTTGTTTTCCGTACCATCGCACTCCAACATGAGCGTATCGATGTAGCGCTGATCAAACACACTATTGCCGATGAGTTCATCATATAAGACATCCTCTACATTTTGACAAGCCTTAAGCACCCCTTTACCAAGATAGCGCTCCTTATCGTCATCGCGCAGTTCAACAGCTTCGTGTTTGCCGGTAGAGGCTCCGCTGGGCACAGCAGCACGGCCAACCACACCCTCTTCTGTTTTCACTTCGACTTCCACGGTGGGGTTGCCCCTGGAATCCAGAATCTGACGGGCGCGAACGTCAATAATCGTACTCATAAAAAGCTTTTGTTTTTGTTAGCAATGATCTCTGTGGTATTGGCCAGGGCTGAAATATCCTATTGCAGACTAAGAAAAACAGTTGGTTTCCATCAATTTTACAAATTCATCGAACAAATAGCTCGCATCGTGTGGTCCCGGTGCTGCTTCAGGGTGATACTGCACAGAAAAAGCAGGCTTTTCGCGGTGGCGAATGCCCTCTATAGTATCATCATTCAGGTTGATGTGCGTTACTTCTATCTCATGAGCCCGCTGGCGTATTGCCTCAGGATCCACGCCAAAACCATGGTTTTGGCTGGTAATTTCGCAATGTCCTGTGATGACATTTTTTACCGGGTGATTAATCCCCCTATGCCCGTGGTGCATTTTATAGGTAGGGATGCCCAAAGCCAAAGCGAGCAATTGGTGTCCCAGACAGATGCCAAACAGAGGTTTTCCTGCCTCCAGGATTTTTTTGACCGTCTCCACTGCATAGCCCATGCTGGCAGGGTCCCCCGGGCCGTTGCTCAGGAAGTAGCCGTGAGGTTCAAAAGCTGCCAGTTCTTCAAAAGTAGTCTTGGCAGGAAAAACCTTGAGGAAACAGTCACGGCGTACGAAATTGCGCAGAATATTGCTCTTGGTGCCAAAATCCAGCACAGCCAGCCGGAAGCGGGCTTGCGGATACCCCATGGTATAGGGCTTAGCCGTTGAAACCGTACTTGCCAGTTCGAGACCGGCCATATCCGGTGCTTCTGACAGCTTGGCTGCCAGCAGTGCCTCGTCGAGCAGTTCGCTGGAAATAATAGCATTCATAGCACCTTTACTGCGAATGTGGCGAACTATGGCACGGGTATCAACATCCGAAATACCCACCACCGCCTCATCCTCGAAGTAAGACTGAATGTCCTCACCCGCCAGCGGGCGGTTGTAAGCCGTTGTAAAATTTTTACACACCAAGCCGGCGATTTTGACGCTCTCGGACTCGCTCTCATCGCGTTTGATGCCGTAATTACCGATGTGCGCATTCGTGGTCACCAGTAACTGCCCTGTGTAGGAAGGATCGGTAAACACCTCCTGATAGCCCGTCATGCCCGTAGTAAAGCACAGCTCCCCGATGGCAGTACCCTGCTTACCGGCAGCTTTACCCCTGAAAACAGTGCCGTCGGCCAGCAACAAAATAGCTTCCCTCGACTTATTGTCTGCCATAGCTCAGAGCTTAGTTTATGTGATTGCTAAGATTTTTCTTTGCGTCGGTTGATTTCATCCCTGATTTCGGCTGCCCGTTCGTAGTCCTCTTCTCCAAGCACCTCTTCCAGCATGCGCGACAAATCGTCTACGGACATAGTCGAAAGGGTACGGGCCTTACCCGACGGCCGACCGCTGCGGCCCGGGGAGGGTGTTTCTTCCGCCTCTTCCTCTCCTTCCAGTACTATACCTGCTGCATCCAGGATAAAATCGTATGTATAGATGGGACATCGAAAACGGACGGCCATGGCCAGTGCGTCGGAAGTGCGCGAGTCAATTTCGAGCAGCTCACCATCCTTCACGCACACCAGCCTCGCATAAAAGACCCCTTCCAATAGGTTGTTGATGACAATCTCCTTGAGTGAGATATTGAACGTATCCAGAGCACTTTTAAACAAATCGTGCGTCAGCGGCCGGTTGGGCGTCATGCCCTCAATAGCTACGGCTATGGCCTGCGCTTCGAAACTGCCAATGACAATGGGGAGTCGGCGGGTACCATCGCGCTCCCCCAACACCACTGCGTAGTTGGTCGAATTCGTAACGCTGTGTGAGAGCGCTACTATATCCATTTCTATTTTTTTCATATTTACTCCTGGATGTCTCTATCCGTTTAGTAAAGGAAACAAGCTTTTGGGTGGACGGGTTGTGTACGGGCATGCCAAGGTTGCACAAAGGCAGAAGCGGTAAACAGACTATATTTCCGGGGCCTTGCAGGATGACGAAAATGAGGCGCCGCCCCCTTGACAATAATTTTCGCAAAGATACACAAGTGAATTCAATTGCGGGGGCTTAAGATTATTTTTCCTATCAGCCGGCTGCCGCTATTTTTGAGCTAAGCAAACCCGGAATTTCCGATTCAGTCGCCTTGCAAACAGGCAAACCTATGCCGGCAAATTTTTCTTCTCGAGCTGTTTAGCTTCATTCCACAGCGCATCCATCTCCGCGAGGCTCATTTCCCGCAAGTCTCTGTCGGCTGACCGCTCTATGTATTCAAAACGCCGTTTGAATTTTTGGTTCACCTTTTCAAGCGCTGTCTCAGGATCAATTCCCTGCCAACGGGCATAATTGATGAGGCTGAACAGCACGTCTCCCAGTTCCTCTTCCCTCCGATCAAAAGGCTCCTCAGCAGCAATTGCTGACCGAAACTCACCGATCTCCTCTTCCACCTTTTCCCATACCTGGGCTTCATTTTCCCATTCAAACCCAAACTGTCGGGTTTTATCCTGCATGCGCATCGCCTTTATCATGGCCGGCAGAGATGCGGGGACGCCCGCCAATACCGATTTTTTTCCCTCTTTTAGCTTTAGCCGCTCCCAGTTGCGCTTGACCGTCTCCTCATCGGTAGCCACCACATCGCCATAAATATGCGGATGCCTGGCAACCAGCTTGTCACAGATCCCGTTCAGGGCGGTGGCAATGTCAAAAGCTCCCTGCTCCTCCCCTATCCTGGCATAAAAAACCATGTGCAGCAACAAGTCGCCCACTTCCTCCCGAATGCCTGCCACGTCCCCGGCCACGATAGCATCTGCCAGTTCGTAGGTCTCCTCAATCGTAAGATTCCGCAGCGTCTCAAAGGTTTGCTTGCGATCCCAGGGGCATTGTTCCCGCAATTCGTCCATGATCTGCAACAATCTGGCGAAAGCAGCCAACTTCTGTTCCATAATATTGTTATTTTTGTAGCGGCAAAATTGAGACAGCGCGGTACTTCCAGCGCTTCAACACTGTAAAGATAGCAAGCAGTGTGCCAGCTGTCCCGCTTTTATTCAATCAAACGATTATAATTAGCCAACGATGGAATTCTTATACATCTTCGGACTGATTTTCGGCGTATTCTTCATTTCCTTTGGTCTCATCAACCTCAGGCATATCGTAACCGGCAACGAATTCAGGGGTACCTGTGCCAGTAACAATCCTATACTGAAGAATGAAATTGGCGAGTGTACCGTATGCGGCAGACAGACGGGAGAGGACTGCAAAATGCCGGAAGTGAAGTAAAATACTGCCTTTAAGGTCTTTTCGGCGGCTGATGCCGCCAAAAGTGCAGCCTGCTTTTTTTCTAAAAAAACGAGCCATTGGCCGCTGCAGGCAGCGGCCAATGGCTCGAAGCACGGCTTTTCAATCCTAGAAGTTATTGAGTGTAAGCATCACCAGCGTACAGCCAATGACCACCTCTATGCCCCGCTCGCGCGCCATACGCGCAAATTCAGCATTCTCTGTACCCGGATTAAAAATGATTCGCTTGGGGTTGAGCCCCAGAATGTAATCATAGTAATCGCGCTGCCGCTCCGGATTGACATAAAGCGTCACCGTATCGACATCCTCGAGCGCAGGCGTACCCAGCAGGATATCCGTCTCCTCGATCTTTCCCGCGCGCACGCCCACAGGCAGGGGCTCATGCCCCTTCGCCCGCAGTTGCATGAAGGCCTGGTAAGCGTACCTGTCAGGACTGGCAGACGCCCCCAGAATGACCGTTCTTTTAGATGAAGTGTGCATTTATACCAGCAGCAGGATTGGATTTTCAAGAATACCTTTGAGTGACTGCAGGAACTGCGCCCCTTTAGCTCCGTCGACCACGCGGTGATCGCAGGAAAGCGTCACTTTCATCACCTGACCAACCTCGAGCTGACCGCCCCTCACCACAGGCTTCTCGACGATAGCACCTACCGCGAGGATGCAGGCATCGGGCGGATTGATGATGGCAGTAAACTCATCGATACCAAACATGCCGAGGTTGGAGATCGTAAACGTATTGCCCTGCATCTCCTGCGGCTGCAGTTTTTTGTCCTTAGCCTTAGCAGCGTAAGCTTTGACCTCTGTATTTATCTGCGAAAGCGATTTAGCATCTGCATTTTTGATAACAGGCACCAGCAAACCTTCGTCGACCGCCACGGCCACGCCGATATTAACCTCATGATTCATGCGAATGCGATCACCCAGCCAGGAAGCATTGATCATTGGATGCTGGCGGAGCGCGGCAGCGGCAGCTTTGATAACCAGATCATTGAAGCTGACTTTCACAGGAGCCACTTCGTTGATACGGCGACGCCAATCGCTGGCATTAGCCATATCAATCTCCATAGTCAGGTAGAAGTGAGGCGCGGAGAACTTGCTTTCGCTCAGTCTGCGAGCGATGGTCTTACGCATCTGCGACAGCGGTAGATCCTCATACTGATCGACTGCTGAAGTCATGGCAGGTTGTGGACTGACTGCTTCGGTTGCCGCGGTGGCTGGAGCTGGTTTTGTCTCCAGAAAAGCCTCGACATCGCGCTTGACAATTCTGCCATTGTCGCCAGTACCTGTGATCTGACTGATATCGACACCCGCTTCGCGGGCAACACTCTTAGCCAGCGGTGACGCTTTGGTGCGTGATTCTGTAGCCATAGCTGCCGGGCTTGCTGCAGGAGCAGGAGCTGCGGTAGCCACTACTTCAGCAGGAGCTGCTGCCGGTGCGGCAGCAGTAACCGGTGCGGCCGCCGCCGCCGGTGCAGACAACAAGGACTGCCAGTCTTCGCCAGGCTGCCCAATGACAGCAATCACCCCGTCAATCGGCACAGTACCCGATTTAACTGCGATGTGGAGCAGTACCCCTTCCGTGTAGCTGTCAAGCTCCATGGTCGCTTTGTCGGTTTCGACTTCAGCCAGTGTTTCACCCGGCTCTACCTTGTCGCCTTCCTGCTTCAGCCAGCCGACGATGTTGCCTTCTTCCATGGTGTCGCTCATGCGCGGCATCCGTATGACTTCCGCCATAATCCGTACTATTTTGACGTTTTTTCAATAAGCTCATGAATAAGCGCCACAAAAATGCGATAAATTCTTCATTTTTGAGGGCTAAACTGTGGCCCGCAAAAAAAATTCGGCCACAAAAGGCTGTAGCAGCCAAATTGACTACGGGTTCAACAAGTCAGTTACAGCTAGTGTTCATGTTCTGGCAGTTCTTTTGCGGCTTCCCTGACTGACATATCGAAGCAGCGGAAGCGGACAGGCTGCCTAATAAAGATGAAAATCGACGTATGCCTTTTTCTTCCAAACTCATAGAACAAGCCGTCGGTGCTTTTGCCGGACTGCCCGGCATTGGTCGCAAGACAGCTCTGCGACTGGTGCTGCACCTCGTCCGGCAGTCACCTGAAGTCAGCGAACAATTTGCCGATGCCATTCGGCGGATGCGAACGCAAATACGTGAATGCAGCCAGTGCAATAACCTGAGCGATGAGCCCCTGTGCAACATCTGTGCCGACAGCCGTCGTGACCGATCTCTGATCTGTGTGGTTGAATCTATCCGCGACCTCATGGCCATTGAAGATACTGGCCAATATCGCGGCCTATACCACGTGCTGGGTGGTCTCATCTCGCCGATCGACGGTATCGGCCCTGAGCAGTTGCACATCGACAGCCTGCTACAACGGGCAGCTTCCCCTGATACCGCAGAGCTTATCATGGCCATAAGTCCAACTATAGAAGGAGAAACAACCACCTTCTACCTTCACCGCCAATTGCGGGAAGTGCCGGTGAAAATTAGCTCCATCGCCCGCGGGGTCTCCTTCGGCGGCGAGCTCGAATATGCCGATGAGCTCACGTTGGGCAGGAGTATCATTGCCCGAACGCCTTACCGCCAATCTTAGAGCCCTCACATCAGGCCAGCATGCAGCTATCCGTCATCATTGTCAACTACAACGTGCGCTACTTCCTCGAGCAGGCATTGCTCAGCGTCAGGAAAGCCTCAGCAGGGCTAGCAGTAGAGGTATGGGTAGTAGACAATAATTCCGTTGACCATTCGGTCGAGATGGTGCTGGAAAAATTTCCGGAAGTGCGGCTGATTGCCAACCGCGACAACCCGGGCTTCGCCATCGCCAATAACCAGGCTATCCGGCAGTCGACCGGCCAGTATGTGCTGCTGCTCAATCCCGATACGGTCGTAGAAGAGGATACTTTCGCCCGTTGCATATCGTTTATGGATGCACACCCTCAGGCCGGCGGCCTGGGCGTGCGCATGATTGACGGCGGCGGCAACTATCTGCCCGAGTCTAAGCGTGGTTTTCCCTCCCCCTGGGTAGCTTTCTGCAAGGCCAGCGGCCTGGCGGCTCTTTTCCCGCGTTCTCCCCGCTTCAACCGCTACTACATGGGCTGGCTTTCGCCAGAAGCCAACCACCCGGTAGAGGTGCTGGCGGGTGCCTTTATGCTGCTGCGGCGCGAGGTGCTGGACGAAATCGGGCTGCTCGATGAAGCCTTCTTCATGTATGGCGAGGACATCGACCTGTCTTACCGCATTGTCAAAGCGGGCTACCAAAATTACTACCTGGCCGATACTACCATCATTCACTATAAAGGTGAAAGCACCAAAAAGGGCAGCCTCAACTACGTCAGGGCTTTTTACCAGGCCATGATCATTTTTGCCCGCAAGCATTTTCAGGCAGAAAAAGCCAGAGTATTTATCCTCATGCTGCAAGCCGCTATTTACCTGCAGGCGGCAGTGGCAGTGCTGCGCAATGCCGTGCAGCGCCTGGCGTGGCCGCTGGCCGACGCCCTGCTGCTCTACGGCGGGCTGGTAGCCCTCAAATATTTTTGGGCAGAATACTACTACAAGGATGTGCATTACTTTCAGCCCGACATCCTCTACATCAACTTCCCGCTCTACACGGCCATCTGGATTGGCATGGTCTTTCTCAGCGGCGGCTACGACCGGCCGCTGGTGCTGAGGCGCCTTGTCGGCGGCCTCCTTTTTGGCAGCCTGCTGCTCGCAGCCGTCTACGGCCTGCTCGATCAGGCGTATCGGTCAAGCCGCGCCATCATCGTACTGGGTACGGGCTGGGCGGTGCTCAGCACCGGCCTCGCCCGCCTGCTGCTGCACTTTTTACAATACCGCAACCTGGACCTGGGCCGCGAGCGCCTGCGGCGACTCGTCATTGCCGGCAGTGCTGCAGAGACGCAGCGCGCCCTGCAGCTGTTGCAGCAGGCTGAGGTTTATAAAAATATCATCGGCCGCGTTGGCGTCGGAGAGGAAAGTGCCGCCGATGACCTGCTCGGCAGCATCGACCAGCTCGGAGAAGTGGTCAATATCTATCGCATTGACGAAATTATTTTTTGCTCAAAAGACGTTAGTGCACAGCATATTATGCAATGGATGACCCGACTGGGACCCCGGGTGCTCTTCAAAATATTACCCGAAGAAAGCCTAAGCATCATCGGCAGCCAGTCCAAGGCCCACAATGGCGAACTTTACACGATTGACATACGTTTTCAGATAACAACACCCATCAACCGAAGATATAAACGCATGACCGATCTGGCCGCTGCGCTGCTTTTCGCCGCTCTGCTGCCGCTGCTGCTGCTGCTGGTAAAAAAGCCCCTGGGCCTGTTGCGGAACCTCGTGGCTGTAGTGTCGGGACGTCGCTCGTGGGTAGGCTACGTGGCAAACGCCACCGAGGGGCTGCCGCCCCTGAAGCCCGGCGTACTCACACCCTTGCAGGGCGTGACGCTCGGCAGCCCGGCTCCGGCTACCCTGCACCGCATCAACTTCCTCTACGCTAAGGATTACCAACCCGGCGATGATTGGGAGCTACTATTAAAAAATATCCGCCTTCTGGGTAATTAATGCACTGACAGTACTATGATTTTTCTCGCAATTCTTTCCGGCCTGCTCGCTGCTCTCTTCCTCGTCATGCTCTTCGTAGGTCTTTCCTTCCTGCCTCCCGGTAAAACCAAACTCTGGCAGGAGCTGGAACGCATGAAAGCCGCCCTCAGCAAGCGCCACCCGGAGCTCACCCCCATCGGCCGGCACGAACTCGAGATCATATCCAACGGCCAGCAAAAGCATAAAATCCGCCGATGGCTGTCAACCTCCGCCGAAGGAGTCTATACCACCATTTTTAACGAGCCCGTGGCAGCCTATAGCTACAAACAATTTCCCGGCAATAAGAACAGCTCGGTACTCTTTATCAAAACAGCAGAGCATGAGTATGCCTATCTGAACAGGAAAAATGAGACGCGACTGTACATCGACCAGCAGGAGGTAGGCTATATCAACCAACAAGGCGTACTCACGGGCAAACGCACCGGCAAAGTGCTGGCGCAGCTGGCGCCCCCCAAAGGGCAGCTGCTGCCGGTAAAAGTCGGCGATCGCGAGATCGGCAGCATCAATCAGAAGGCAGCGACAGGCGTCAAAGGCCTTAGTGAACGAGCCTTTGAATTACTGCTACCCGATATCTCCGAAAAAGAAGAGCAGCTGTTTTTGGCCATCAGCCTGCGCGAAATGATTGGAAAAGTATTGCGGCCCTGAACGCGCGTGCCGGATGCAATTGGCAGGCGCCCAAAGGATTCTTCTCTCCGCGCTTTGCTTCTTGTGAGTCTGCTCGCGCCGGCCGGCATCTTCCCAAAGCGCAGAGGTTCTTTTTTTGCCTCCGGCAAAAATGCCTGAAAGCCGGAGGCTGAGCCCCGGCTTTCAGGTTGGTGCTAGGCCCAGTGGACCAAGTTCAGATCCTGGCGATGCGGCAGCGCCGGATGCTGCGGGAATATCCGGAAACCGTACTCGTATACGCCCGTCAGCCGCGGAATCATACTGATTTCATACTTGGCCGTATCTCCCTGGATATCCGTTAGCTGAAAGGGGAATGCTCGCTTCAGCTCCACCTCTTTCTCATTGATGCGCTTGAAAAATACGACCTCGACACCTATGTGCTGCGCCGGAATACCCGACAGGAACAGGCGTAGGGAGGCTTTGAATTCCTCACCCAGCGGCAGTGCATAGTTGGAAGAATCAAAGGCGCTGACATCAATGGCATGCACACTGTCCCATTTTTTTTGCACCAACTGTTTCCACTGTGCCAGACTACGCGCCAGCGAATTGCCATCAGCCCGCACCGCCTGACTGCGTTGGAAAAGCTTGTGATAGAATCGCTCGTAGTAATCGTCGAGCATGCGCTTCATGGTAAACTCGGGCGCAATCTCTGCAATATTGTTCTTGATAAAACCAATCCAGCGGGCAGAAAGCCCCTCCGCATTGCGATCGAAATAGGCCGGCGCAATCTCTGACTCCAACAGGTTGTAAATGGTCTCCGCATCGAGTTCATTCTGCAGCCCCACATCCTCATAAGCCGCTTCCTCCGGCAGCGCCCAGCCTGCTCCGGGGCGGTAGCCCTCTGACCACCAGCCGTCCAGCACGCTGAAATTGAGCACGCCGTTCATCACCGCCTTCATCCCGCTGGTGCCCGAAGCCTCCATCGGTCGGGTAGGCGTATTCAGCCATATATCCACTCCCTGTACCAGCAACTTTGCCATCTCCATGTTGTAGTCTTCCAGGAAGATGATCTTGCCCATGAAATCAGGCTGCTTGCTCACGCTGATGATGTGTCGGATCAAATCCTGACCTCCGCCATCCGCCGGATGCGCCTTGCCTGCAAAAATAAACATGACCGGCCGGTCAGGATTATTGACGATGGCCCGCAGCCGGTCCAGGTTGGTAAACAGCAGTTGCGCCCGCTTGTAAGTAGCAAAACGGCGGGCAAAACCCAACAGCAGCGCATCCTCTCGAATCTGGTTGACCGCCTCAAAGATCGATCGGGGGCTGGCGCCACGCCGCGCCAGATCAGCCTGCATCTTCTGGCGCACATAAGCCAGCAGACGCTGCTTGCAGTTGGTCCTGATCGACCATATTTCCCGATCCTCTACACCGTGGATTTTACGCCAGTAGTCTTTGTTCGACTGGTCTTTCAAATAGCCTCCGCCAAAGGTGCGGTCGTACAAAGCACGCCACTCATTGGCCACCCAGGTCGGATAATGGACACTGTTGGTCACGTAACCGATGCTCAGCTCCTCCGGCACATAGCCCGGGAAAAGCGTATTGAACATTTTTTGTGATACCATACCGTGCAGACGGCTCACCCCGTTGACCTCCTGTGAAAGCCGTATAGCCAGATGGCTCATGTTAAACTGCTCGCCACTGTCCGTAGCGCGGATACGCCCCAGCGCCATAAAATCCTGCCAGCTGATGCCCAGATCATGGGCATAGTGGTAGAGGTAAGCCTGCATGAGTTGTTCGGGAAAATGATCATGGCCGGCAGGCACGGGGGTATGTGTTGTGAAAAGCGAAGAGGACCGCACCAACTCTACAGCCTCTTCAAAACGAAGTCCCTCCTGCACGTAATTGCGAAGCCGCTCCAGCCCCTGAAAGGCAGCATGCCCCTCATTACAGTGGTAAATGTCTGCCTCCAGCCCCATAGCCTTCAGCATTTTTACCCCACCGATACCCAGTAAAATTTCCTGCTTGAGCCGGTGCTCATTGTTGCCCCCGTAGAGCTGGTGTGTCAACGAGCGGTCCTCCCAGCTATTCTCCTCTATATCTGTGTCGAGCAGGTAAAGCGGGATGCGCCCTACGCGCAACTCCCATACCTTGGCTGCCACCATACGGCCCGACAGCCCTATTTTTATCTTCAGCCACTCTCCTTGTGCATCCCGCACCGGATTCAGCGGCAATTTGGTGAATTCCTGCGGCGGAAACTGGTGAATCTGATCCCCGTTGAGTGCCACTGCCTGGTTGAAGTAGCCGTAGCGATACAACAGACCAATCGCCACGAAAGAGGCATTGTTGTCACTCGCCTCCTTGAGGTAATCACCTGCCAACACCCCCAGTCCGCCTGAATACAGCCTGAGTGATATGTGCAGACCGTACTCCATACTGAAGTAGGCAATCTTCGGCTGGCCATCTGCCAGGGGTGTGTCCATATACCCGTGGAAAGCATCCATAACGTCCTGAAGGCGCTGCAGGAAGGCTTCATCTCCCGCCAGACTCGCAGCGCGCTCAGGATTTAGCTGATCCAGCAACGCCACCGGATTGTGGTTGAGCAACTCAAACTTATCGGGGTCAATTTCCTGAAAAAGAGCAACAGCCGCCGGGTTCCATGACCACCAGATATTCATGGCCAATTCCTGTAGCGGAACCAGCGAGTCAGGAAGTTTTGAGGCAATATAAATGCGCTTTAGCTTGATTTGCTCGTCGCTGAGTTGTCCGATCATGTCTTTTGTTTTCTGGCGGGAACTTCCCGCAAAGGACTAATTTTGTTGGAAACGCCGGCAAAAATACAACTTAGTCACTTACTTTTCGATATTCTTGTAAAAAATACACTAAGTAAACTTACTGTAAAGTCTCTGCGATCGTTTACCTATTCTTAGCCTGCTGCATAGATCGCCAGATGTACACTACTACCGGACCAAAGATCAAAAGTAAGAAAGCAGGCAACAACCAGACCGGCAGCGCAAGTACCATGCCTATGGCGGGCAGGGCGACAAATAATACGATTATCAGCATCACGGCTACGACCACCAGCTTTAGGTATCGCATCAGCCGACTCGCCAGTGCATACTGCCTGCCGGCATTCTCCGGCGTAATCTTGACAGGATAGTTAAAGGTATCCGGCCTGCGGTTGACAAGCGTCATGACCGTGTACAGAACAGAAGCCACCAATGGCTCCAGCCAGATGAAGTCCTTCGGACCAAAACCATCAGCCTGTCCTTTGATATTGTAATGAATGGGGATCACATCCGGCAGGTAGGGATAGGCTATGGCAACCAATACCCACAAGACCAGCAGCAGTAACAAAGCTGCAGATTCTAGCAGCCAGTCAGTAATAGTTAGTGGCTGTGGTTCGGGACGCGGCATAGAATCCATACGCATGACTTGAAAAAGGCAAAACAATAGGCGAATATACGCAGTTGACGGCAAGTATCCGGATGAAAACCAATGACCCGGCCGAAAATCCCGGAGCTGCCGCGGGCAGCTCCGGGATTTATGCCTGCCTAGTTTTCACGCCTGCGCAACACAGGTACGTCCTTAACAACCATCATGACCGTATCGCCCATGCGCTCTTCCACCAACACGATTTTGCCTTTGCGAAGATTATCAATCACCTCCGGCAGTGCATGCCGTACAGTAATGAGCTCCAGATTGCGATCGACAATCGCTTTGAAATCCTTGTCAATCAGCTTCATGAAGCGGTCAATTTTGTCATCGGTATCATTGAAGCAGACATTAAAGCTAATGGCCGTATTCTGCATCATATTGACCTGCAGGCGCAGATCAGCGATGAACTGAAACAGCAGGCTAATGTGGTGCTCCGCTACGAAAGAGAAATCCCGTGTAGAAATGTGCAGCAGTGCCTGCTGTGATTCTACCGCCACCATAGGCGGATAGTGATCCTCCACCTCTGCGGAGATGAAAGTACCCTCATCCTCCGGCTTGAGGAAAGACTTTACAAACAACGGTATAGACTTGTTCTGCAGTGGTTTGATAGTCTTGGGGTGAATTACTTTGGCCCCGTAATAGGTCATCTCGATGGCCTCCTTATACGACAGGCGGTCGAGCTTAATGACATTTTCAAATTTGCGGGGATCTGCGGTAAGTACGCCCGGTACATCTTTCCAGATGGTCATACTCTCGGCATCGAGACAGTAGCTGAAAATGGCCGCCGTGTAGTCCGACCCCTCACGTCCAAGGGTTGTGGTAAAGTTCTCGGTTGTACTCCCGATGAAGCCCTGTGTGAGGATAAAGCCATTTTTTTCGAGCATTGGTCTGACGATTCGCTCTACACGAGCCTCTGTCCCTTCCCACTGCACCCAGCCTTCGCGAAAAATATCATCGGTCAGTATCACATCGCGGGCGTCCAGCCATTGCGTAGGCAGCCCGAGCTGGTTCAGCCATGCATGTACGATTCGACTGGATACCAGCTCACCCAGCCCGATAATCTGGTCGTACATGTAATCGTAATTCTCATGCGGAGGTTCGTCGAGCACCCATTCAACGGAAACAAACAAGTCGTTAAGGTGTGCGTATACCTCGTGCTCAGGACCAAATAACTCCTGGCACAGCAGCTCGTGCGCTTGTTTGATCTGCTCCAACAGCTGCAGCGACTCACCCGTTTCCTGGGCATGCGCGGCCACCACCTTTTCGAGTGCATCGGTAGTCTTACCCATAGCCGACACAACAATCAGCAGTTTGTCGTCAAGGTAGCGGGTTAGAATATTGCCGACGTTCCGGACAGCAGCGGCGTCTTTCAACGAAGCACCACCGAATTTGAAGACCTTCAGATTTTTTTTCATGCCTGCTATAGATAAGCTCAAAAGTGCTGCAAAGATAGGATGTTGCGACCGCTACTTACAACAAAATGTCACAATTAATAGAAATCATTCAGCTAAGAGGCGTATTTTTTACAAAAACAACAAAATAAGTCCATTTGTGCGTATTTTTTCAAAACAATATTCTGCTCACCAATAGACTATTGTTATTTTATTATATTTGCCGCTGATCAATTTTTTCAGCTATGAGCTCACCCTTTTCGATTGCTGTTACAGCCTTATTACTGGGTATGGGGGTTGTTTTTGTGGCGCTGAGCCTCGTTGTTGCCCTGGGACGGCTGCTGATCCGCATCACCAACCGCTATGCCGATGCAAATTTGCCTCCGGCAGAGCCGGATTTACTCTCCGACCCGCCCGCTGCGCCTGCAGATCCCGTAGTGGCCGTACTTACCGCAGCAGTGGCAGCAGCCACTCACGGCCGTGGCCGGCTGCTCACGGCAACCTCCATTGATAAAAAACCATAAGACGACTAACCAACTATGACCAAAGAAATTAAATTGTGCTTGGTATACCGTGATATGTGGCAGTCCTCGGGCAAGTATATGCCCCGCATTGACCAGCTACAGCGGGTAGCAGAGCCCATCATTGATATGGGCTGTTTTGCACGCGTAGAAACCAATGGTGGCGGATTTGAGCAAATCTGCCTGCTGGCCGGTGAGAACCCCAATGCCGCCGTCAGGGCCTGGACTCGTGCCTTCAACAAGGCTGGCATACAGACCCAGATGCTCGAACGAGGCATCAATGCCCTGAGTATGAATGCTGTCGGGGCAGATGTGCGCAAAC
>JAUMBM010000299.1:0-3103 GCA_032115735.1 Saprospiraceae bacterium | reverse complement strand
GCCGGTTCATAAACAGCCTGGCAGCGGCTTCGCCGCCGCGGACAGCAAAGCTCAGCATACCGCCGCCACCGTACATTTGCCGGTCTATCAGTGAGCGGTCGGGGTGGTTGGGCAGACCCGGGTAATTGACCTGTTCCACAGCCGGGTGTTTTTCGAGGAAAAATGCAAGCTGTTGTGCATTGGCATTGTGCTGTCGCATCCTGATCGCCAGCGTTTTAAGGCCATTGTGCAGCAGCCAGGCATCCCAGGGATTGGCATTCCAGCCCATGAGCCGCAACACAGGCAGCAAACGGTTGTGGATGAGTAACGCATCGCTGCCGATGATAGCTCCGGCGATGGAATTGCCATGACCGTTGAGGTATTTGGTGGCAGAATGTGCTACCAGATCGATTCCCAGCAACAGGGGGCGTTGTATGGCCGGACTGCACAGGGTGTTGTCTGCCAGAGTATAGCAGTTGTACTGCCGGGCGAGCCGGGCAAGCCCGGCCAGATCTACACAGCGTAGTACAGGGTTGGCGGGCGTTTCCAAATAGATCATGCCAATCTCCGGATGGTCTTTCAGCAGTTGCTCTACTGCCGTCAGGTCGCGTAAGTTGTGGTAGTAGGCGCTAATCTGCATGGGTTGAAGCACTTTCTGCATCAGCTCGGTCGTTCCGCCGTAGAGGTCACGCTGGGTGAGTATGGCTTGTCCGGGCCTCAGGAGTGCCATCATCGGCAGTGCAATAGCGGCCATACCGCTGCCCGTGAGGAGGGCTGCCGCCTGCAGATCGCTGCCGTACGACTCCAGTCGGGCGATTTTATTGGCCACGGCATCGACAGTGGGGTTGCCAAAACGACCGTAGATATAGCCCGGCTGTTCTCCTGCAAAGATATCGCTGCCTGCTTCTGCAGAGGGGAAACTAAAAGCAGAGAGGGCATAAATGGGCAACTGGTGAGCCGGCGTAGTTATGGGGTCTTCAGGATTTGTGGTACAATTTGTGTCAAAATGAGAACTTTTTTTCATATCATTTGTTTTTCTACATGCGTATTTGACGGGAATACAGAGATGGGCAAGGCAACCGCCAAGGGTTGTACAATCATCTGCCAAACCGTGTTTGAATGTGTAATTATCAACTTTTTGACAGGATTTTTTAAATTTTTTATGCTAATTTTGTCCTCTTTACCGAAAAAATCTGCCTGAGACAAGCATCTGCCTATACAAAGGCCGACCAACCGAAAAGAGCATCCTGCAAAACCCTGTTGTATCATAAATCGTATGTCAGATAACCAGCTAATTCAGGAAGATTTCGCCGATGATGATTATTATCGGCACATAGCCATCACCGTTGATGCCAACCAGTCTTCTCTGCGCATTGACAAATTTCTGTTCAACCGTATGGAGGGGGTTTCCCGCAATCGCATACAAAATGCGATTCGCTCGGGTTCTGTACTGGTAAATGGTGTGGAGGTCAAACCTAATCATAAAGTCAAGGGAGGCGAGCAAATATCCATGATACTTCCCCGGCCGATGGAGGACTATCGGCTGGTGGCGCAGAATATCCCACTGGACATACGTTATGAAGATGATGACGTGCTCATTGTGCACAAAGCGGCGGGCATGGTGGTGCATCCGGGTGTAGGCCACGCTCGCGGAACACTGGTCAATGCATTGGCCTATCACTTTGGCAAGGATCTTCCGGTTATGGAGGGTAACTCTGAGGACAGGGTAGGGCTGGTACACAGAATTGACAAGAATACTTCCGGCCTGATGGTGGTCGCCAAGAACGATTATGCGCTGGCGCACCTGGCCAAACAGTTCTACAATCATACCATTGAGAGGACGTATTACGCACTGGTATGGGGAGAACCGGAACCGGCCGAGGGTACCGTTAATGCCCATCTGGATCGCGACCCGCGGTTTCGACAGCGTTTCAAAGCTTTTCCTGACGGATCGCAGGGCAAGTGGGCTGTCACCCATTATAAGACGCTCGAAAAGTTGTACTACGTAAGTCTGGTACAGTGTAAACTTGAGACCGGCCGTACGCACCAGATTCGTGTACACATGCAGCATATTGGTCACCCACTTTTTAGCGATGACCGCTACGGAGGCGATCGGATTATCAAAGGGACGGTCTACAGTCGTTACAAAGAGTTTGTAGACAAGGTGTTCTTCATCCTGCCTCGCCACGCACTACATGCCAAATCGCTGGGTTTTGAGCACCCGCGCACGGGTAAGTGGATGCAGTTTGAGTCTGAATTGCCAGAGGATTTCAGTCAGGCACTGCAGGCTTGGCGCGCCTATCTGGCTCAGCGAAAAGGGGGACAGTAAAGGGATATTCAGCAGGCTTTTCGCCGGGCGCGCCACATGCGTGGCTTGCCCTGCAAATCGTGCTGCATTTCCACCTGCTCAAATGCCTTGCATTCTGCCAGGCCGCTAAGCTGGTCAGCGTAGTACTCACTACACTCAAAAAAGAGATAACCATCAGCCTGCAGGGCTTGGGCTGCAAAGGTCATAATCTTTCTGTAAAAGTACAGGGGATCTTCATTGCCTGTGAAAAGCGCCATAGCCGGTTCAAAATCAACAACCTGTGCCGGCATGGAAGCTGCTTCAGCCTCCAGAATATAAGGCGGATTGCTAACAATTATATCATAGCGCCCGGCGGCCGTATACGGCTCCCGGAGCTGATCGGCCCGGGTTATATCCCCCTCCCAGCAGTCAATGGCCAGCCTAAGTGCAGCTGCATTCTCCCGGGCTGTTTGCAGTGCCTGCGGACTTGCATCCATGGCTTCAATCGTCCAAATTGGCAGATGCCGCTTGCAGGCAAGGGCAATGCAGCCACTGCCTGTACCTATGTCCAGCAGGCGAGGGGCGGGGCGGGTATAGGCTTTGGCTGTGGTGATAACCCAGCTTACGAGCTCTTCTGTTTCGGGGCGCGGAATGAGTACGGAGGGATTGACAGACAGCCTGAAGTCATAAAAGTAGGCTTCGCCCAGCACATATTGTACTGGTACGCCCTTGAGCAGCGCTTCCAGCGCGCTGTCGAGTTGCTGCTGCCGCTGCGCATCGTAGGAGCTTTCGGGCGAAAGCCCGCCGGGCGCATCAATTTTTTCAAAAACCAAGCGC
>JAUMBM010000298.1:0-19006 GCA_032115735.1 Saprospiraceae bacterium | reverse complement strand
TGGAGGAAAAAGAATCGGAGGATCCCGATCTGGTGTACATCCACCCCGAGACTTCATCCGTCAATATCGCACCCTATGTCTACGATTTTGTCCTGCTGGCTATGCCGCTGGTAAAGGTAATCGATTGCGAGTCTATGGACGTAAAGCCCTGTGATGAGCAGATGTTGGCCTACCTGCGCGAGCAGGCTGCCGGTGAGCCGGCAGCGGATGAGGAGGATGACAGACCGCTGAAAGATCTTTTTAAGGATTGGAACAATAATCAATAGTTGATAGCCGACTGAAAAGTCGCCAAAATTTTGCTGAAGAATGGCACATCCAAAGACACGCGTTTCTAAGCAACGCAAGCATAAGCGCCGCACGCACTACAAGGTAGGCGTTCCGCAGATTGCAACCTGTAAGACTACTGGCCAGCGCCACCTGCTGCATCGCGCCTACAAGGACGATGAAGGTAATATGTACTATCGCGGCAAACTGCTGGTCGCTGCCGAAGGTGTAGAGTAATATTTCTAGACGCTTTTGGGGGTTTTAATTTTTTTTGAAAATTAAAACCCCCAAAAGCGTCTAATCTCTATTTTGCCGCCAAAGGCGGCAAAATAGAAGGTCAAAATTTCTGGCTAAAGCCTCTGATAGGACTATCAGGGGCTTTAACTGTTTCACTTAAGGCTGTCAAAGGTTTTTTACCTCCGGGCAGTTATTAATTCAGCCAGTTCAACCAACACAGGGCATGAAGAAGATTATTCAGACACAGCAGGCACCGGCGCCCATCGGTCCCTATAATCAGGCAGTTGCCTACCAGGGCATACTATTTGTCTCCGGGCAGATCGCCATCAACCCGGCAACGGGTGAGCTGGTGACAGCCTCCATCGAGGAGGAGACCCAACAGGTAATGGAAAATATCAGTGCTATCTTATCAGCAGCCGGCAGCAGTTTCGACAAGGTGCTGAAGTGCTCAGTCTTTGTGAAAGATATGCACGATTTCGGGCGCATCAACGGGGTGTATGCCCAGTATTTTGACGAGGCCAATGCACCGGCGCGCGAACTCGTGGAGGTAGCCAACCTTCCTCGCTTCGTCAATGTCGAAATTTCTGTAATTGCAGCGGTGGAGGCATGATCAATTTACTCAGCGATACCGTAACCAAGCCCACAGCGGCCATGCTGGCGGCTATGCAGGCCGCCGAGGTGGGCGATGACGTTTTTGGGGAAGACCCCACCGTCAATGCCCTCGAGGCCAAAGCGGCTGCGCTCTTTGGCAAGGAGGCTGCACTGTTTTGCCCATCGGGCACCATGACCAACCAACTGGCCATCAAATGCCACACGCAGCCGCTGGACGAGATGATCTGCGAGCAGACTTCGCATGTTTATCAGTACGAGGCGGGGGGCTATGCTTTTCACTCGGGCATTGGGGTCAACCTCATCGAAGGGATCCATGGCAAGATGACGGCGGAGCAAGTGGAGGCGGCCATCAAGCCGGAAGCCGACTGGCTTACGCGCAGCCGGCTGGTGGTGCTGGAAAATACCTGCAACAAGGGTGGGGGCAGCATCTATACGCTGGATGAGGTGCGGCCGATTGCCGACTGCTGCCGTGCGCGACAACTGGCGCTGCATCTCGATGGTGCCCGCCTGTTTAATGCGTTGGTAGAAACGGGCGAATCGCCTGCTGACTGGGGAGCCTTGTTCGATAGTCTGTCTATATGCCTGAGCAAGGGCCTGGGAGCGCCCGTAGGCTCTCTGCTGATTGGCAGCCGAAGCCTGATCGCGCAGGCGCGCCGCCTGCGCAAGGCTTTTGGCGGGGGCATGCGGCAGGCAGGCTACTTAGCCGCTGCCGGCATTTATGCACTGGATCACCATGTCAGTCGCCTGCGGGTAGATAATGAGCATGCCCGCCTGCTGGGGCAGGCGCTGGCAGAACTCAGTTTTGTAGATGCTGTTCGGCCGGTACAGTCCAATATCGTCATTTTTGATCTTGTCGCCGGACTGACGGCGGCTCAACTGCTGCAAGCGCTGGCAGCTGTGGGCATTCGCGCTTCAGCTTTTGGCCCGGCCACCATCCGCTTCGTGACGCATCTGGATGTCAGTCGCGAGGAGATAGCGATGGCTATTGACCGCATGCGGGCGATAACATTGCCCAAATAAAAAGCTGTGATTTGATTTTTGCAAAAATCAAATCACAGCTTTTGCACGATTCCATTGGGCGGCCAGGGCCGCCCAATGGAATCGTGAACTTATACAGGCTGCGCCAGCATAGCGCCTTGACTGCGCGCCATGCGTTCGCTGATATACTGCGCTACGCGCACTGAGTCGCGTCGAATGATGCTGAGCCCGCCTCCCGGACTGTAGTTGTCAAAGCCCACGAAATACAGTCCCTCATAAGCGTCACTGCCTGCGATAGATCTCGGAAGCCCCTGCGCATCGCACAGCCCCTCGGTTGTACCGAGTAGTTCTTCCAGCCTGGCACGGTAGCCGGTTGCAAAAATCACGGTATCAAAAGGCTGTCGTTGGCCGTTGCCAAAAACAATCTGCTCCGGCTCGAAGTGACTGATGCCCGGGAGTATTTTTATGCGCCCCTGGCGGATTTGATCAGCAGTGCCGAGGTCGATCACCGGCGTCTGACCCAACTCGCGCAATTGTTTGGCAGGCGCCATATCGGCCAGGGGTAAGCCATAGCGTGGCAGATCACCCATCGTCAATCGCCTGACCAGCAGGCCAATGCGGTCGCCCAGCCAGGTGGGCAGCTTGGCCAGCAGCAGGGCCGTCTGCTGGGTGGGCCTGCCCAAAACTTCCTTCGGTACAATGTTGACAGGGCCGCGTACGCTAATGCTGGTGTCGACGCCTGCTTCACTGAGATCCAGCGCTATTTCCGCACCGCTGTTGCCCATACCCACCACGAGCACCCGCTGCCCGGCAAAGGGCGTGGGTTCCTTGTACAGGGAGCTATGGATGAGCTTGCCACCAAACGCTTCCTTCGATTCAATGGCCGGGATATTGGGCGTGTGGTTGACGCCGGTGGCAATCACTACCTGCTCGCACAAGTAGGATCCGCAGTGGTGCACCTTCACCAGCCAGCGCCCGTCGGCCTGCCGGCTGAGGCCCGACACACAGTGGCGAAAGACAGGCCGTATATCAAATTGAGCAGCGTAGTTTTCAAAGTATTCCAGCAACAATGCTCTGGTGACATACTGGGGAAAAAAGTTGGGAAAATGCATGCCCGGCAGGTAGGACAACTCTTTGATGGTGTGCAGCTGCAGCCTTCTATAGTGCTTGTACCAGGAAGCACCTACATGGCTGCCGCTCTCCAGCATGACAAAGCTTTGTTGTCGCATGCGCATGGCAGCGGCAGTGGCCAGACCCGCGGGGCCTGCACCGATGATGAGTGTTGACACATCTTGGGGGGAAAGATTGTTGTATGACACTGCAAATGAATTGATGAGTAATAAAAATAGTATCTGTAGTGGTGATTGCCAAGGTGGCTCACCATTTGTTTTTCCACATCATACTTTCCATAGGCTTATCTGATCGCTGGTTGTACTTGGCATTGATTTTGCGATTGTAATAGGTCTCGATTTCGCCTTCCACCGCGAAGTATATCAGTTGTCCAATGGGCATGCCCGCGTATACGCGCACGGGATGGGTACAGCTAATTTCCAGCGTCCAGTGATTGCAGAAACCTACATCGCCCTTGCCGGCAGTCGCGTGTATGTCGATCCCCAGCCTGCCTACACTTGATTTCCCTTCCAGAAAGGGTACCGCGTGGTGTGTTTCTGTATACTCAGCCGTGACACCGAGATACAGGGTGTTGGGGTGGAGTACAAAGCCTTCATCGGGGATTTCGAAATATTCAATTTCGTTGTGCCTGCGGGCATCGAGAATGTGGTCCTTGTAGATGGCCAGCCAACGGCCCAGATGTACATCGTAGGAGTTGGTGCCGAGGTAGGCGCGGTCAAAGGGCTCTATGACGATTTTCCCTTCTTCAATCGCTGCCAGTATTTTTTTATCACTGAGAATCATAGTATCCAAAAAAGTTGTACCCCAAGTAGGTATACTGCTTGTGCTGTTCCGGTAGCCTGACCTTGGGGATGCCTGACGAATAGTATAAAACGGGAGGATATCGATTTGCTGTCTTTTTGAATACTCATCGGCGGCGAAAGCCGCCGATGAGTATTCAGACAGGCTTATTGTTTTGGGCATTGCCCAAAATAATGAGCCTGAGCGAATTTTGACCAACATAACTGCCAAAACACACGCAAAGTTCATAACAAAATTACAAGAATTTTAATAAAACCGCTAACTTGTTGCGCCAGTTGGGCAGTAAAATAGACAAAATGGACGTTTATGCACGCAACAACCCCAGAGTTGTCAGGGGTTGGACATTCTTCGACTGGGCCAACTCGGCTTTTGCGTTGGTCATCACCGTAGCTATTTTCCCGGAGTATTTCCTGGCAGTTGTCGATCCCGAAATTGAACTGGGGAGGATGACGATGAGTGCCAGCAGTCTCTATGCCTACGCCATCAGCGCCGCCTACCTGCTCATTGCCGCCTTCTCCCCCTGGTTGTCGGGGATTGCCGACTACGGGGGGCGAAAGATGTGGTTTATGCGTTTTTTTACGATCATGGGCTCGGTGGCCTGCGTAGGGCTCTTCTTTTTTCAGGGTATGGATACGCTCTGGTTGGGGACAGGTGCTTTTATAATTGCGATGATTGGCTTTGCGGGCGGACTGGTTTTCTACAACAGCTACCTGCCGGAGATTGTGACGGAAGATCAGTACGATCGCGTCAGTGCACGGGGTTTTGCGATGGGATTCATCGGTAGTGTCATCTTGCTCATTATCAACTTACTGATGCTGCAAAAGCCGCTCTGGTTTGGCCTGCCGGAAGAGGGGACCTTGCCGGCTCGCATCAGCTTCGCCATGGTAGGGCTGTGGTGGCTGGGGTTTGCGCTGATCCCTTTCAACCGCCTGCCGCTGGATATCAGGCGCAAGGAGCGCCTGCTGCCCCTGGCTTTCAAGGGCTGGGATGAACTCAAAAAAGTGCGCACAGAGCTTTCAGGACAGGAGCAGACCAAGCGTTTCCTGCTGAGCTTTTTCTTTTACAGCGCCGGGGCGCAGACGGTCTTGTTTCTGGCAGCCACCTTCGCTAAAGTGGAGATGGACTTCGGAACAGCCGAGTTGATTCTGCTGATATTACTCCTGCAGATTATCGCCATCTTCGGGGCCTATTTTTTTGCCTGGCTGTCGGGGCGGCGGGGCAACAAATTTGCTATTTCTGTCATCCTGCTAATCTGGACAAGTATCTGCCTGGTCGCTTATTTTGTGACCCAGAAGTACCAGTTCTACCTGCTGGCGCTGGCCGTGGGAAGCGTCATGGGGGGGATTCAGGCGATGTCGCGCTCAACTTACGCCAAGCTGATCCCGGAGAATACGCCGGACACCGCTTCCTACTTCAGCTTCTACGATGTGCTCGAAAAGGTGGCCATCGTGAGTGGTACTTTCAGCTTTGGGCTGATTGAACAACTGACGGGGGATATTCGCAACAGCATACTGGTGCTCACTATCTTTTTTGTCGTGAGCCTGCTGCTTTTCAGACGGGTGCATATACAGCACGGCATGGCCGCCCACGCGCCTGCCTGAGCAGTCCGGGCGGTCTCCGGCATGTGTTTTGGCGGCTGTTGCTGCCAAAGCACATGCCGGGAGGTTTTTTACTCACCCACTACGCCCCGGATATTCCAGTTGACACTCTCGCCGCTGCGGGCCGTGTAGGTCTGCCACTCGCCAAGTGCTTCATCAAATATCCAGTCGCCATTGGCCCTGTTGGGACCTGCATCACAACCAATGGACTGCCCCTGTTGACTGTGGGTAAAAGCTACGCTGATCCACAAGTCATCGGCGGGGATGTCAACCGGCGTTGACAGGGTATGATTGGTCCATCCAAACTGTCTAACCTGGTTGATGACGTTGGCACTGTACAGCAATGTGCCGGGCGTATTGCCCTGCCCTCTGCCGTAAACGCGCAGTTCGCAAGCCGCTGGCAGCGGGCCGGTAAACCAGCGTACACCAATCAGCTTCCGGCCGCTGAAAGGCTCTGTCTGCGCCCGGGTAAAGCGTACAGCGGTCTCATAGTTGCCGGCAGCCAGCAGCGGTCCGGTGGCATTTTCACCGTCATAGCGCAGCAAATTTTCATCGGCAGGGTTGTTGTCGTCTTTGCCGCAGCCGCTGTATACCAGCAAGCCAAGGCCTATCATCATGAGCAGCAATATCCTGTTCATATACTTTGATTTATTGGGGGCAATTTCGGGCTATTTCTGCATTGTTTTCGTTAACAAAGTGCTAAATAGAGGTTAGCTATTTGCTAAGGGGCTGTTTTGTTTTTCTCAGCATACAGACCAACAGCCACTTTGTGTAACCACCCGGCCTTGTGCAGGCAAACCACAGGCAAGTGGCCGGGGGGGAGATGCCTACGCAAAAAACTAGGGATCAAGGACTTATTAAAGCCGGTGCAACAAGGGTAATACGCCTGGCTGCACCGGCGATCTTCGACACTAGCGCATCAGCTTAATCTCTCCCTTGAAAAATTCTGTCCGGCCATCAAGAAATTCTATCTCAGCCACAAAGCCGTAGATGCCAATGGGCATTGGCTGCCCCCGAAAGTTGCCGTCCCAGCCCTGCAGCGGATCGTTGGGGGCAAAATGCCGGCCTTCATAGACCATCTGCCCCCCTCGGCTGAAGATGCGCAGGCTGCGTATCTGCACTACATCATTGTCTGTGAGCGGGTAGTAACTGTCATTGACACCGTCGCTGTTGGGACTGAAGGCCGTGGGCATGTAGACCCGCGGGTTTCGGTCAACGGTGAGGCGTATGTAGGCTTCTTCTTCACAAAAGGTGAGGGTATCGCGGGCAATGACCCGAAAAACCTGGGTTTCGAGCGGTCGCACATACAGGCGGTCGCCGCTAAAGCCGGGCAGGTGGGGCCAGCTGAAAAGTAGTTGGTTGCTGTTGGCCAGCACCCTTAGCTCAAGGCTGTCGCCCAGCCGTATTTCCTGATCATCGCCCAGACTGACGATCAGCTCCGGGGGCTCGTTGATGAGGACAGGCAGACTTAGCAGGCAGTCTGCCGTATCGAGCATACGTATCCTGTAGGCGCCAGCGGGGAGACCTTCCCAGCGGGCAGTAGGGGAAAAAGGCTGCTCGTCCAGCGCGTACAGGTAGGGGGGCTTGCCTCCGGCAGCACTGCTTACCAACAGGCTTCCTCCGTAGGGGCCGGTGAGGCAGTTGATTTGACCTATGTCTATGACAGCCGCCAGAGGCGGTGGTTGATCAAGCTGGATGCTGTCAGTAGCTGCACAGCCTTTTTCACTGGTGACGGTGAGGCTGTAAGTGCCGGCTCCTATGCCCGTGAGGCTGGAGAGGCGGCTGCCGGTATTCCACAGGCTGCTGAGGCTTTGGAAGGGGCCACCGGCCTGAAAGGTGAGCTGCCCGTCGGTCGCTCCGTGGCAACTGATCACCCGGCTTACGGCAAGTTCTACGGTAAGCGGGCTGCCGGGCTGCGGCAGAAATGCGCTGGCCGTTGCTTCGCAACCGTCAACATTGGTGACGGTGACTGTATAGGTGCCGGTCGACAGACTGTCGCCCACAGCGCTTGTCGATCCCTGTGACCACAGCCACTGCACAGGCTGACCGTTGGTGGTCACCCTGAGCTGTCCGTCGCGCCCGGCAAAACAGGAAATCGGCCTGCTGATTTGTATGCTGGCAATAAACTGCGGTGGCTGCCCGACCTGCAGGCTGGTGTCGGTCTGACATCCGTTGGCGTCGGTGAGGAGCAGGGTATAGCTGCCGGCACAGGCGTTGCTGAGGCTGCTGCCTTGTCCGCCGGGGTCCGACCAGCTGTATTGGTAGGGAGGACTGCCGCCGCCTGCCACAACGCTGGCCGTACCATCGCAGAAGCCAAAACAACTGGCATCGTTGATGCTGATATTCGTTAATACCAAGGGCGCCGGCTGCCAGATGCTGACGATGAAGGTGGTGTCAAACAGAATGTCGCTGATGGTCACGCTGTAGTCGCCGGCCGGCAGCTGGTCAATACTCACCGCCTGCTCCGGCAGCATACTGCCGCTGCCGTTGAGGGCCAGACTGCTGTGCTGCCAGCTGTAATTGTAGGGGGGATACCCACTACTGGCCGAAAATACGATGCGCCCGTCGCTGTCGCCAAAGCAGGACAGACTGTCGCCCTGAAAACTGGGTAGGATGGGGCGTGCATATTCTACTTCAAAACAAGCGCGACCCGTGCAGCCCAGACTGTCGGTGACGGTCACACAGCAAAGGCTGCCACCGCTGAGCTGCTCGGCCGTAGCACCTGTTTCGCCATTGCACCAGCTAAAAGTGTAGCCACTACCACTGCCGCCGGTGGCCGTAGCCACCGCCTGTGCATTGGCCGTACCTTCACTGTAGGCCAGCCGCGTCTGTTGTATGCTCACGCTGATACTGTCGAGTATGCTGAGCTCCGTCACAATCACGCGGTAGCAGCTACCCGTCAGCGGGATGGTATCATTGTAGGTACCCGACTGGGTATAGATGGAATTGGCAACCTGTAGCTGCTGCCCGTAGCAGAGGGTCGTATCCTGATAGGTGAAAGGGGTGATGTCGCCGGCATCGCTTACCGATAGCCGGAACAAACCTCTGGCAGCACCACCTGAGCCGTCGATGAGTATGAAGTAGCGCTGTCCCGGAAAGAGACAGCTCACCTGCATGCGCTCATCGAGGGAGTCATCGGTATACTGACTCCGGATATGGCTGTAAAAGCCGTTGCAACTGCCATTAAATGAACGGTAGAGGGCAATCTGTACGCCTATCGGCTTCCGCAGGGTATCACTGATGCCTTCGATGATCACATGACCGGAAGGAGGCGCGACAAAACTAAACCATACTGAATGCTGGCTGACGAAAGAGGCAACAAAGGGATCCTGCAACGGGCCTGCACAGAAGTTGCTGCGCCAGCCACCGGTAGCTACCGATCCGCCGGCCGGTACAGTGCCGAGGTCTTCATACGCGCAGCGCAGGTCGCCGCCTTCGGTCTCGCCTATATCCCATACCTGCAGACCAAATACGCCTCGCTCTCCGCCCGGAATGCTCTGACCGCCGTCCACAAAAATATAGTAGTCGGTATTGGCAGCAGGGCAGTAGAGATACAGCCGGGTATCGGCTGTATTGTTGACAAAATCGTAGACAGGATAAACCGTCAACGGCCCGTTGCAGCCGTTGGGAGCTGTGAACACCAGGGCTTCGAGGTCGATGGGGTCGCCGCTTTGTGCAGGGTCGCTGACCAGATCAACCGCAATCATACCCGAAGGGTTGGGACCTGAATTGAACCGAAACCAAGTGCCGGCATCGTTGAGAAAGTAGCCGCCAAAATCCGGGGGATAGGGGTCGCCGGTGGTGGTGGCGCAGTAGTTGTTGTACAGACCCTGGCTCGCATTGCCCAGGGTATCACCATAGCTGAGGGTTCCCAGCAGGTGAGCATCGCAGATGATATCATTGTCAGGTGATCCGCTGACTTCAATGCGAAAATTGACCATGCCACCCGAATTGCCGGTACCGCTGAGGTTAAGGCTATGGCTGGCCGTCTGACCAATGGCAGGCAGACTAATCTGACTGCAGATAAACTCTACACAGTCCCGGATGATGGTACAGGGAATGACTGCATCGTTGTCAAATGTGCGCAGACATACTTCAACCGTAGCCGGCACATCCTCCGGACAGTCATATTCAACCTGATAAACCGTATAAGGGGTGCTGTTGAAGCAGTTGCCGGAAGTTGCAAAAACAGCCCACGGACTGGTGTTGGCCCGCACTTCCCATACGGGTTCTGTAGGGGGTACGAGGTCAAAGCAGTCGGAGAAGGCAGTTCCCGATTCAATGACCACGCGCAGCTGGATTTGGGCCATCGCCATGAAGGAACAGCTCATCAGCGCTACAAAAATCAGTTGTCTTTTCATATGTGTTTATCCTTGCATTTGCCTGTCAGTGTGCTCTGCTAGTGCCTGAGCAATCCGCAAGGCCGTCGTTCAGCAGGGTGGTAGCTTTGCTGTTGTCTTCATGAGATAAGCGCTAATATACACAAAAAAACCTTATTTTTTATAGCGTGGCTCCGCCACGCTATAAAAAAAGCCAAACGGCTGATAATTTTTCGAAGAAAAATTATCAGCCGTTTACTAAAGCTCTGGCGTGGCGAAGCCACGCCAGAAAAAAAGCCAAACAGCTGATGATTTTTCGAAGAAAAATCATCAGCTGTTTAAGAAGCTATCAACGCACAATGGTAATATCACCCCGCAGTATGATACCTTCACTAATATCCAGACGCAGAATATAATAGTACGTCCCTTCCGGCAACAAACTACCATCCTTACCCTCGCCACCCCACTGGTTGGCATAAGGAGCCTGTGTATACACAATATCCCCCCAGCGGTTGAAAACAATAAGCTCATTATTCGGGAACTTATCTACCGGGTTATACTGGATGATATCGAAGATCAGCACATCGTTGAGGCCATCGCCATTGGGCGTAATGGTATTCGGCAAATCAGCACCAATCTCACCCTGCTCGGCATTGATCAGCACCCGACCAATAGCACAACGCTCAGGACAATCGACACTACAAATCTGGTAGAGCACCTCCGTGGTACCGCCTACACCCTGCGGCGCAAAAAACGTAAGCTGTCCGTTGGCAAACTGAGAGGTATCAAGCAGACCAATCGGGGTTGACAGCGTCAGCAGGCGCAGCGTAAGCGCTGACGCACCATTGAGCAAGTCATTGTCGAGGACGTTGATGGTCTGATTGCGCGGCCCGTCGGCAGGGATCGCTATGGCATCCTGATTGGCCAGCGGGCTGGCCGCCTGGCTCACCTGTAGTTCATCACGACTGTAATTGGGACAGCCGGGTGCCGACAATGTCCAGAATACCAGCGTAGTACCGGCAGGCAGACCAGAAAGCGTCGTCTGGGCAGCGCTCGCATTAGCAAAAGTAACTGCGGCCGCGGCAGTCCAAAGACCGGTAGTGCCGGCCGGCAGGTTGCCACTGATGAGGGCTGTATCGCCACACACGAGCAAATTACTGCCCGCCTGTGCATCCGGCGGGAAGACCAGGCTGCTGGAGACCGCTGCCGTATCCCGACAGCCATTGACCGTATTGGTTACAATGAGCTGGTAGCTACCCGCACCGCTCACCATAGGCGTGAGCGTTGTCGAGTCGGCCACAATGGGCGAGCCGCTGAGGGTAGACCAGCGGTAAGTGAAACTATTACCTGTAGACGAACCACTGCCGTCCAGCATAGAGGTCTCACCGCACTCAAGACTCAGGTTGTCACCCGCATCGGCCAATGGTGGCGTGCGGTTGTCAGCAACCGTTACCAAGGTGTCGGCAAAACAGCCGTTGTTGGCAAACGTAAGGGTCAGCCTGTACTGGCCCGGGCCGTTGACGTTGACAAGCAGGCTGCCGGAGGCCGGGCTCACGGTATTGAGCGGATTGAGGCTCGTCCAGCCGATGCTCCGATAACTGTTGGGGTTACCCGAGCCGGTAGCATTGATACCCACGGTTGTTGACGTACAAATGAAATCAGGTATGGCCGCAATCCCGAAAGTCGGCCGGTTGAGATTGCCGGTTACAGTTACTGTATCGCGTGACTCGCAACCCGTCGTGGTGTTGCGGATGAGCAACTGATAGCTGCCCGGCTGCGTAAAGGCAGTGGCCGGCTGGTTGATGACGGTTGGTGTCCCTCCGCCAATACCCGACCACGTAGCCGTAAATGTATTGAAGAGGGTGGTGACCACCGGTGAAATTGGAACGCCTGCTGCCTGATTGTCACAAGTAACAGGTCCAACCTGCTGCGGCATATTAATGAGCGGAAGCTGGTTGCGCTCGATGACGCGAATGGAATCGGTAGCACGGCAACCGGTCGTTGTGTTGGTCACCTGCAACTGGTAGATACCGCCGCCCGTGACGGCTGTTGTGAGGTTGGTCGGGCTGACAGCAGCATTTCCACCGCTTTGGTTGTTCCACTGATAACTGATGTTGGCGCCCGTAGCAGAGCCTGTACCACTGATCACAGGCTGTGGCTCCAGACAGGTGATGAAGGCAGAGTCTTGCGCTATTGTAGCCACGGGCAGGGTAATGCCTGCATTGCTGACCGTAAATTCTCCTGTGCTCACACAGCCATTGTCAGTGCGGGTAACCGTGAGCCGATACACACCCGGCTGGTTAATCTGAATGGTATTGCCATTGGTGGGCCCTACTATGTTGCCACTGCTGACCACCGACCAGCTGCCGCTAAAGGGCGCGCCTGCCGGCGTGATGGTCGAGCCTATCGTAGCCACAGGGTTGTTGCAGCGCAGCTCCGTGCCCGTATAGCTAAGGCTGACAGTCAGGCTCTGCGTGTTGTTACTGACTACAACCGTATCAAACGATGAACAACTGTTGAGCAGATTGGTCACCTGCAGCAGGTAACTTCCCTGGCTGGTAACCCGCAGACTGTCTGCCGCTGCACCACTGATCGGGTTGTTGATGTTGTTGAGATACCAGGCATACAGTATGGTGTCTCCCTGACTGCTGGCGCTGCCGTTGAGCAGCACAGAAGGCTGGCTGCAGGTAATCACCTGATTGCTGCCGGCATTGGCTACGGGTGCTACTGTATTTTGCTGTACAAAAACCGTATCAGCGCTGCGGCAATTGTTGTCGAGGTTGACGATTTGCAGCACATAGCGCCCCGCCGTCAGTGCCACCGGCTGCAATTCAGTCTGTGTACCCGGTTGAAGGCTGCCACCGGCCGTGGCAGTCCACTGAATCTGGTAGTTGCCATCGGGCGGACTGACAGCGCCGTTGAGGGTAACCTGGGTAGTGGCACAGGTTATAAGCTGATCATCACCCGCCTCGCTGACAGGAGCGTCCGGATTAGGCTGTAATTCGACGTAATCAACAGATTCACAGCTGCTAACAGGATCTGAAGCGATAAACGTATAGATGCCCAGCTCACTTGCTTCCGCCCGGATAGAATCGGAAATGACATTGCCGTCGGGATCCAGCCAGCTATAGGTCAGATTGAGATCCGGATAGAAAGTGCCTGAGCCGTCAAATACGGCAGGCTCGTTGGTACAGCTCTGGAAGAGAGACTCTCCGGCATCGGCAAAGAATACCGGGCGGCCATCGATGATGTTGATCGTGGTATCCGTACGGCAACCGTCAAACAAGTTGCGCACCACAAGGCGGTAACGCCCGGGACCAAAAACAACAAAATTATTAGCGGTCAATGTAGCGGTATCCACAGGGCCACCGATGACGGTTTCCCAGTTGTAGCGGATGCTGGGGCCACTGGTCGTGTTGGGAGCTATGCCTAGCGTAGTGGACTGTGTGGCACAGGTAAATACGGAATCGCCCAACAGGGTGATGCCGGCGGTGAGTTCCTGCCGGGGCAGCACCCGCATGGTATCCAGCCCGATACAACCATTCTGATCGATGGCGGTCAGCTGGTAGCTGCCGGGCTCGGATAAGAACACGGAGCAGCCGTTGAGACTGGGCTGGTTGGGAGCATCGACACGCTGCCAGGAATATACATAGTCGGGATTGCTACCCTGGCAGCTTACCAGCAACAGAGGCGGGGAGCAGGGCAGGTTGCGGTCAGGCCCCGCGTTCGCTGGCGGAGCGTTATTCAGCAGCGGGATGAAAATGGTATCTGTAACGGAAAGTGAAGGACCACTGAAATCATAGACCGTGTAGGCAACAAAACCAGTAGATATCTGGTTGCTGAGCGACAACGGCTGGAAGCGGTTTTCACCGGAAGACAGCAGCGTCCAACTGGTGCCATAAGGCTGGCGGCCACCAGCCACGACGAGGCGTACGCTGGCATCACCGCGACCGGCACAGGTCTCCGGTACGATAATCACAGAATCTACAACAATGCGATCGCGAATACACATCGCCGCCTGGGTGGTTGTGACACTACCCGTGCCGTTGACAGTTGTCACGTTGGTATCTTCAATAGATACTTCATAACAAGCTCTGGGGGGGCCTGACAGTTCAAAGCAAACCTCAAAGGCCACCGTCTGGTCGGGCAGCGTAAGCGGTGAAGGACTGTTGAGCTGGAAGTCCACCGACCCGATCGGTGCATTGCTGGCTGTCACGTTGAGACCTGCCAACAGCGGATTAATCTGCGTGTTGACATAGGTGAGTTCCAGTGGATTCCAGGAAACAGAAAAGCCCGTACTTAGGATATCGTCAAAGGAAGCTACCGTGAAAGGCATACATACGGTGTCACGCCAGTCGCCTGTCGTCTCCATCGCTGCCAGACCGTATCCTTCGGGATACAGCACGCAGAGATTGGCCGGGGTAGTAACAATACCTATGTTTTCACCATTGGAATTGGAACTGACCGCCTCATTGATCAGCGGGAAGCCCAGTGCGTCGAGCAGGTCACAGTCGTCAGGACTGGCAGTAGGCGCAGGTGTAAAACACACGTTGAAGAGCGATTGTCCGTCAGACAAGGATACCGGACCGGCACTTGACCACTCAAACAACAGACCACCGGCATCTACCAGGTTGGTATTAAAATTGGCCAGCGTAGCCCCCGGCAGGTTGATGCCGTTGATGTTCTGGAATGTCCATACAGCGGGATCCCAGTTGAAAGAAAACTGGTACGAAATGATGTTTTCAAAGTTGACAACGTTGAAAGGAATACAGGCCAGATCACCCGGCACTGCCTGTGCATCACCGAGCAACATACCTACGCCATTAGGCTGAATAACGTGCACAATGCAGTTGGAGGGGTTAATGCCGATGTTACTCGAGGGCGCTAAAATACCGGTAGCATCAGCTCTGATGATGTTGACCGGACTGTCCCCGCCGAGGCCGATTACATTGAAACATACCTGGTAGAGAATTTGCCCTTCCGAACGGGTGACCCCGGAAGGCAGGGCATTGAACGCCCATGCAAGCCCCAGAAATCCGTCGTCGGTATTGGATGTGTTGAAAGCAGAGGCGTTCAAACCTGTAAGATTGAAAGATCCTACACTCACAAACTCCAGTACGTTGGGATTCCACTGCATCAGATACTCCATGCGGCGGACACCCGTGAAATTACTGCCGGCCTTAATCTGTACGCATATCTGATCATTGAGGTTGACCGCCTCACCGCAATCGATAACGAGCTGAATACCCGTAGGATCACAGGCGTCAGTGATGATGGTGCCTACGTTGGACTCAAAGGGAATTTCCAACCCCTGAACGATGTTGTTGGTGATTTCCAGCGGCCGCGGACTTTGCGTAAATTGTATCGTGGAGATAGACTCACACAGGCCGATGACATTGAAGCAGGCCTGAAACATGGTGGTACTGTCAGGAACAGAAATTCCCGGTGTGGATATGGGGGCTGCCCAGGAACAGGTGATGGCACCTAAAGGTACAGAACCCACGCCGGGCACACCGAAGCTCTGTCCCGGCCCCGCGAGGTTGGGAATGTTGTCGTTGTGAATAAGACTCTGAAATTCAAGGAAGGCAGGGTCATAATTGACAGAAAACTGCAGACTGGCCAGGTTGTCCCAGCCTTGTTCAATGACAAAGTCAACACATACCTGATCACCCGGGCTGGCCGTCACATCAGAAATCTGTATGGACAGGGGTCGAACACCAATGGTGACCGTTCCAAAAGAAGAATCGATATCCTGAAAGCCGATGTTGATGCAGCTAAGTACATTCTTGCGGTAAACGACGATGGGAACCGGCTGGTTGGTAACCTGCAGCCGCGTCTGCTGCCCGTAGCTGCCTGTAGCCTGAAAGCAAAGATCAAAAATTAGTACCTCCTCGATGCCGCTGCCAAGCGTGACCGCGGGTATGTTGGGGTCGGTACAAGGTCCTGTAGACCAGCCACTCACCGTGATAACGCCGGCTACGTTGTCAATGGTAATATTACTGGCGTTGAAACCAGCCGCCGCCATGAGGGGGTTGATGTTGGAAACATTGAGGGCGGTGACGAGGGCGGGGTTGAACTGAATAGAGAATGACATTTCGGTGATGTCGGTAAAGTCTACAACCCTCACCGGCACACAGAAATTATCACCTGCATTGGGTGAAGCGCTCCCAATAAGCAGGGTGGGCTGTGCCCATAGATTAATTTGTGCAGCAAAACTAATACATAGGATGAGCAATACTTTGAGGGGATTGCTGATCCTTCTGTCAAGTTGATCTATATTTTTCATGGAAAGAGATAAGTTGAAATGTTATGCGGTTTATCAACAGATGCCCGGTTTCTTACAATATACTAGTCAATTAGCGATCAAAGGAAATTGAAAGCTGGATCTCATGCGTGTAGCCCGCCGTAGGGCCAAAGCTGCTGAAATAAGCATCGAAGCCGTAGCCGACCCGGATGTTGTTGTCCAGCCCCATATTGTCGCCGAGGTTGAAGCCCGTCTCCATGTGGAAATTACCGCTGGTGGCTACACCGGTACCGATCCAGAAGCTGGTAGGGAACTGGTAGCGAAGGTTGAAGTCAGCATTGACAGGCGCCCCGTCGACATACTTTACCCATACCGAGGGCTCAATGATGCCATCGTTGTCGGTAAACTTATAAAAACCCGCCATGCCGTAGAAGTGTCGCGTACGCTCAACTAAAAAATCGCCATTGGGATCGGTAAAGGTCAGGTTGAGGCCCAGAATCTGAGGGATGGAAAGACCCGCATAGAACATATCGCCGCGAAAGGCACCGCGGCGGATCGTCTCATAAAAGTAGAGCCCGAGACCCAGATCGGGGTATAGCTGGTTTTGGTCCTGCTGCCCGATGACATCGTTGGGGTCGCGCAGCCGTATCTTGCTGGCGTCAATTCTGTACTGCACAAGCCCGCCTGAGAGGGCTGCCGAAAACCCGCGGTACTGAGGGTCATCGGAAATCACGGCGCCCAGACGTCCATAGACACCGGTAAAGCCTGTGGGGCCCGTCTGGTCGTTGAACATATAGCCGCCGGCATTGAGTGCAGCACCGGAGGCTTCGCTGTTGATGTAGGAGATCCTTACTGTCTGTGTTCTGGGAGCTCCTTCAATACCAGCCCACTGCACCCGATGGCTCGCGCCAAACGTCAGATTGCGACCGGTAGTGATGAAGTCTTGCTCCAGTGCTGCAGGATTGAGCATGGTTGCCTGCTCTCGGTACTGTGTGAAGAGGGAGAGTTGCTGGCCGAACAGTTGGGTCGACTGTACTGCCAACAGCACGAATAACGGCATCCGCCATCGCATCGCATTCATGGGAGAAGTTTTTGAGATTCGTAAATATGTAAAGGAAAATAAATCATTTGTGTTGTGTGCACTGTGTCCTGATCGTCGCATGGTTATGATAAAGCTTTGACAAACCGCAGGTAGGCTGCGGATACAAATCAGCTGCCAAAAGTATACATACGCTTTGGATATTTTACTATACTTAACAGGTTTTTAGCGTTAATATTGAGGGATTTTTGTCACTTCTTCTCCCGAATATCCTGCCTTGGTCGGTGTTACCTGTCATAAGGCCTGCCGGTTGTCAATAAACTGCAAAAATACGGCTTAATTGCCTTTGCCAAATAACTTTAAGTATAATATGTGGTCAAATTTAGCATTTGGTCATGTTTGCAAGGGTAGTGGTTTGTTTTCTGCCGGCTGGCGCCGGCAAAAACAGTTTTTATCAGTACTGCAGGTGCTGGCCGCACTGCCTTCATATGCAGGGCGGCGCCCTGCCGCCTGCAGCACTTTCGTATTTTTGGCGGCACCCGCCGCCCAAAATACTACTCGTGCCTGCTAAGCCGGGCCATATAAAACCCGTCAAAGCCCTCATCCTGGGGCAGAATCACCCGATCCTCCTGCAATTCAAACTTACGGCCCGCCTCCTGTTCCAAAAATTTCACCACCTGCTGCTGATTTTCTGAGGGCAGTATACTGCAGGTAGCGTAGACCATCATCCCGCCCGGCTTGCAGAGGCTGCTATACCTGACGAGCAAGTCTTGCTGCGTCTGCTGTACCCGTGCAATGAAGTCGGGACTCAGTTTCCATTTGGCATCAGGATTCCTTCGCAGTACGCCTAAGCCGGAACAGGGTACGTCAAGTAGTAGTCGATCAGCGGATTCATGCAGCCGCTTGAGAATCTTGGTGTTTTCGATAGGCCTGCTGTCGATTATGTGGGCACCTGCCCGGCGCGCACGCTGCCGCAGGTTGCTCAGCTTCCAGGCTTCCGTATCCAGCGCAATCAACTGGCCTTTATTGTGCATACAGGCAGCCAGGTGGAGGCTTTTACCGCCTGCACCTGCGCAGGCATCAATCACCCGCATACCGGGTTGCGCCTGCACGAAGGGAGCTACCTGCTGACTGGAATAGTCCTGTACCTCTATCCAGCCGCGCCGGAAGGCTTCGCTCTGAAAAAGATTGCGGCGTTCTGTCAGCAGCAACGCATCGCCGGGCAGGTCGCGCAGGCGACTGCCTTCTTTTTCCAGCAGCACTCGTACGGCCTCCTTATCGGCTTTGAGCCGATTGACGCGCACGACCAATTGTGCCGGCTGGTTGAGCGCGTGGATGGTGGCCGGCCACAGGTCGCCAAGCTGTTTGCGGCCGAGTGCCTCCAGCCAGTCGGGTATAGATTCGGCTATCGCCGGCTCGCGCAGCAGAGCCTCGCGGGTGGCCCGGAGCTGCTGCGCGTCAAGGGTGGCAAATTCCCGCCATGCGGGCAGCCCCGCACCCGACAGTAGCCAGTGGGCGCCAAAAAGAGCGTAGAAGCCAGCCCTGTCCTGAGGTTCGTATCCCATAGCTGCCGTGAGCAGCCGGTACCAACGAACAATGTCGTAGGTGTGGGCCGCAATAAAGGCGCGGTCGCGGGCACCCCTGCGGGGATCCTGTCGCAATACTTGCTCAATCACTTTGTCGGCATAGCGCCCCCTCAGGAATATCTGCTCCAGCGCTTCAGCAACCGCTGCAACAAGAGGAGGAAACAAAGATGTGGTATTGGCTTTTTCCATCATTTCGC
>JAUMBM010000297.1:0-3978 GCA_032115735.1 Saprospiraceae bacterium | reverse complement strand
CGTCCATTCTTACTACCACCTGATGACTGTCCATCATCATGAGGCTGATAAACAAGCCCAGCCCAATCTGCCCCAAAATTTTAAACCGGCCACTCAGGCCATCTTTATTCTTTTTGAATACTTTGATATAATCATCTATAAATCCAATCAGCGCCATCCAGGCGGTTGACACCAACATGATGACGATGTAAATATTATCGAGCCGCGCCAACAGCAGGCAAGGAATCACGACAGAAAGGATGATAATGATCCCGCCCATGGTAGGTGTTCCTTCCTTTTCCTTCTGCCCGCTCAACCCAAGATCCCGGACGGTCTCCCCAATTTGCAGTTTTCGCAGCCAGCCGATGATGCGCCCCCCAAAGACAATGGAGATGACAAGTGACATCATCAGCGCCAATCCAGCTCTGAACGAGATGTACTGAAATAGCCGAAAGCCGGGCTGGTCGCCCAACCAATCGCGTAACCACTCTATGAGCTGAATCAGCATATTCTATTAACAATTTATTCGATAAACCATATTCATTCGTTTCTCAGGCAGCCAAGTGCTTAGTTCAGGGAATTCCCAAGGCCTCTTTGACAACCTCAACGTCATCGAAAGGATACCTGACACCCTTGATTTCCTGATACTTTTCGTGCCCTTTGCCTGCCACAAGAACTATATCGCCCGCTCCGGCCAGTTTACAGGCCGTGCGTATGGCCGCTTTGCGGTCAGTGATGCGCAGATGACTACCTTGTCCGGCCGCAATACCTGCCTCCATATCATTCAATATAGCCTCCGGATCTTCTGAGCGTGGATTGTCGCTCGTAAGGATTACTTCATCGCTGTGTTGCATGGCGATGGCAGCCATCTTAGGTCGTTTGAGCTTGTCGCGGTCGCCACCGCAGCCAACGACCGTGATGATTTTGCTGCTGCCCTGACGCAGATCGCGAAGTGTCGACAACACCTTATCCAGCGCATCCGGTGTATGCGCATAATCGACCACAGCTGTACAGGCATTTTCTCCCGCTCTGATCACTTCCATACGACCCTCAGCACCGCGCAATTCCGACAAGACGGTCAGGAGTTCGACCGGATCTTCCGCCAGCAGACAGCCAACGCCATATACAGCCAGCAGATTACTCGCGTTGTATTCACCAATCATGCGTGCGTACACCTCCTTGCCATCTACCTCCAAATGAAGCCCCAATGGATTGTTTTCCAAAATTTTAACATGAAAATCAGCCATGCGCTGCAGGCTGTAGTAGTGGACATTGGCAGCCGTATTCTGTACCATCACCGACCCACGCTTATCATCTGCATTGACCAGTGCAAATGCCGTGTCGGGCAGTCGGTCAAAAAATTGCTTTTTGGCCGCTATATAGGCTGCAAAGGTTCCGTGATAGTCCAAATGATCATGCGACATGTTGGTAAACACGCCGCCCCTGAAATGAAGGCCTGCAATTCGCCGTTGGTCCACGGCATGCGAACTCACCTCCATGAAAGCGTGTGAACAGCCTGCCTCCACCATGCGGGCAAGCAGTCCCTGCAGGCTCACTGCATCCGGGGTTGTGTATAAGGACGGCTCCACCAGTGAGCCTATTCGGTTTTCAACCGTTGAAATGAGTCCACACGTATACCCCAATTGGCTGAATGCCTGAAACAGCAGCGTTGCGACGGTCGTTTTACCATTGGTGCCCGTAACCCCGACGAGCTGCAGGCGGCGGCTCGGGTGGTTGTAAAAAGCAGCCGCAAGATCGCCCAGCGCCTGGGCGCTGTCTTCCACGCTTATCCACAGCGGGCCCATCCAGTCGGCAGGCACCGCATCCTGGGCCACGATGATGAGAGCCCCTTGCTCGCGGGCAGCCTGCACATACTGATGCCCGTCGGTCTGGCGACCGCGGACAGCCACAAAAATATTACCGGCCTGCACGCTGCGGGAATCAAAAACAATACCTGTGACCACAGCCTCCCGAAGGTCTGCAGGCACAGGAATCGAAGCTGAAGTCAGCAATTGAAGGACAGTCATCATACGTACAAACTGGTTAGCATTAATTTTTCAGGTATTCTGTCCGGCGGTCATCGGAGGTAGAGAACGACCGTCTGGCCGCGCACCCGTGATCCGGGCGGAAGCGACTGTCTCTCCACCCTTCCCACACCTACCGACCGAACTTTCAGTCCTCTGTTTTCAAGTATATAGGTAGCATCCCTGAGTCCCATACCCTGCACACTGGGTACAATCTGATGAGGCATTCGCCGGGGACGCAACAACAAACTGTCGCTGTCGGCCGTCAGCAGTACCATCTCCGAGGAGGAAGCTGCAGTCGCTGCTAGTCCCAGATGACGCAGCACCTCCTCGAAGTCTGTACGAAAGCCAACCTCATTTCTCGGAAAATTAGTGGCATACAATACAGGGCGTGGTCCCTGATTGACAGCCTCATGTGCATCCAGCAAGATGCTGTAAGCTTTATCTGCAATCTCCCGAAAAACAGGACCTGCGACATCACTGCCATAATAGGCCCCGTTGCGAGGTTTGTTGATAACAACCAAACACGAATACACAGGATTATGGGAAGGAAAATAACCTGCAAAAGAAGCCTGATAGCCGCCTATCTCGGTACCATCGGCCGTCCTTTGATACTCAAGTTGCGTAGTACCCGTCTTACCTGCAAACCGATAGCGGTCAGTGGCAAGATTGCGGGCAGTTCCCCGCTGAACAACCCCCTCCAGCAACAACCGAATATCCCGGATAGCCCGCGGCGAAGCGATCTGCTCCTTGACCACCGTGGGTCTGTAGGCAACCACTTCTTCACCCTCACGGCGTATACTTGAAACCACATAGGGCTTCATCAGCCGCCCGTTATTGGCGATAGCATTGTAAAAAGTGAGCAGCTGCAGGGGTGTCAGTTGGCTTTCATAACCAATAGACATCCAGGGCAGCGTCGTTCCGCTCCAGTTGTCCTTTTCACTATAAGCTTTCTTGATCAGAGGGTTCACCTCCCCGTCAAGCTCTATACCTATAGGCAGATGCAACATGAAATTGTGCAGATGCGCAATATACCGGGCAGCCCCCTGCATACCATTGGCTTCCGTCTTGCGGCCATAGTATTGATTCACCAGCCTTGATATGCCCACATTGGACGAATGTTCGAATGCTTGCCGGACGCTGATGCTGTCGCGGCCACGGCTATATTCCGAAACATCCACCATGGTCTGCCCATGAAAGCTGGCGCGGCCATAAGAAATGCTCACGGAATCCGTCAGCCGGACAAAACCGTCCTCCAGTAGGGCGAGCATAGAAGCCGTCTTGAAGGTCGAGCCGGATTCCGTTGCCGTACCAACAGCATAATTGTAATCTTCGAAATACCCGCCCTCAGAATTCGAGCGGCCCAAATTGGCTATCGCCTTGATGGCGCCTGTTTTTACATCCATCAGGATAGCTGTTCCCCAAGCTGCCTCGTGCGTCTGCAGAGCCCGCAGCAATGCGTTGTGAGCGATATCCTGCAGATTTACATCCAGTGTCGTTATGAGGTCATCCCCCGAACGAGGTTCTACCACCGTAAGGTCAGTAGAGGGCAGCCACAAATCCCTGCGCGCGTCAACCTTAACCATATACTGAGAGCCCGGAACGCCTCGCAGCACGGCATCAAAGCGCCGCTCAAGTCCCACGGAAGCATCCTTATCAGCCCTCCTGTAACCAATGGTACGCGAGGCCAGCATACCAAAGGGACGCTTGCGCTCGCTCGATTTCCTGACAATCAACCCACCGCGGTTTTGCCCAAGACTGAACAGCGGGAAGCGTCGGATTGTATACACCTCATCGAAAGGAACCCTTTTTTTCAGGAGCACCTCCCGCTTCTTGTTGTATTGTGGGTTGCGCAGCCTGCGCAGGTAGGCTGCATAGGCTCCGGGCGTGTACGCCTTGCTCACCTGCGTGGCCATACAATGCGCCAGCGTATCGAGATTGCCGAAATAATCCTCATCTGCGGGAGCGTAGGGAT
>JAUMBM010000296.1:0-9232 GCA_032115735.1 Saprospiraceae bacterium | reverse complement strand
GAAAACATAGGGTATAGACTTTGAATAACGACCGCTGCTCCAGTCGCGCTCGATATTTTTCTTAAAGTAATCAACAGAAATACCCAGCAGCCGGCAGAAGCGCAGGGTATCAAACTGAGCGCTGTTTTTTTCAAATTGCCGATAGGTGACAGTAAGATCGTAGAGAGGCGTATTGACAACCAGCAGTCGATTTTTGCGGTCAAAAAACAGGCCGCGGGCAGGGTATTCGGTGATTCTGCTCATGCCGGCCGTTTTGGCACGTTCTTGGAGGGAGTCGTCGAATACTTGCATACGCAATAACCAGCCGATGAGCAGGAGTGCGACCAGCACAAAGCTCAGGCGTATAGTGAAACTGCGATTTTGGTATATATCGGCTACCGGCATTTGATCTGAGAGGATTTGGCCTGTAAAGGACTCAGGATTTGGGATTGAAAGGATAGATCAGCATGAGCAGGAAAAGCATAGATCCCAGCCAGCTGACAACTGTTTTGGCAATGATCTGCACAATATATACAAAAGTAAAGGCTTCAACGGCAAAATAGATGAATAAATGGAAGGCCATAAAAATGGCGCTGTACTGAAAAAACCAAGCATCTCCCAGATATGCTTTGGTCGGGCTCTGGGTATAATTGTATCCTTCCCGTGGCTGAATGATGCGCAAAACCAGCGGTCGCAGCCAGGCACTAAAAGCAGCTGCGGCGGCATTGATGCCCAGGGTCTCGTAAAAAATATCGACGGACAGTCCCAGTAAAAAAGAGAGCAGTATGACAAGGCTGGGGGCTGTACGCAATGGAAGTAATAAGACAAAGAGAGGATATAGCTGTATGTGCAGATAATTGACTCCGCCCAGCTGCCAGTCCATGAATCGAAAAATGAAGACCTGAGAGGCTCCGAGTAGCAGAAAGCGAAGAATATTATTGACAATCGTTCTGTTCATCGTCTTGGTAGCTTAGTCGGTCGACTGTTGTAGTCGGTCGAGGTCTTCTTTTTTCAGGTCTCTCACTACGTACACATGGCGTACGGAATATAAATTTTGGAAAAGGCGGACCCGCAGATCGTAGTTGTTATCGCCTGGCCGTATGCTGATGTTATCGACCGTACCAATGGCGATACCAGAAGGGAAAACATTGGAAAAACCGGTAGTCTCTACGGTATCACCTATTTCAACAGAGGCAAATTCGGGGATAGCCGTGAGCTGCATATAACGGCTGTCGAAACCCTCCCAGACAAGAGATCCGAACGGATCTTTGCTGCGTAAACCTGCGCTGAGTAAAAAATCCTGGTGCCAGGCGGACATGACGCGGGCGTTTTGGGCCGTCACATCTATGACCACCCCTACGACCCCCTGATCGGTGATTACCCCTTGGTTTTTTTCTACGCCGTGGATATAGCCGCGGTCGATGACGAACGTATTGCGCAGCCCCTGAGGCGATTTGTTGATGATATTGGCGGATAGAAAAACGAAACGCTGTCGACGCAGGCTATCCTGACGGTTTTCGATCATTAAACTATCCGAATAGCCGGCCAGCGGCAGTTGCCCCATCAGGCGCGCATTTTCCTGCTCCAGTCGGCTGATTTGCTCCTTGAGGCGCAGGTAGCTGACGGTGGCATCATAGCGTTTATTAACTCTGTTGGCATACAGAGACCAAGTCTCAAGGGCAATCGCCTGCTGTGGACTGTTGAAGTTGATGATGAGGTAGAAGGCTATGCCCTCTAGTAGCACAAGCACAATGAAAGAACCACCTCTCGACAATAACCATTGCAGCAGGCCATCCATAGTTCAGTTGATGCGTTTCCGACAGCAGGCATTTAGACGCTGCGGCGGTCAATAAGAATGGAAGCGTATCGATCGGTATCGCTCAGCGCTTTGCTGGTACCCCGCACGACAGCCCGCAGCGGATCATCGGCTATGTGGACATTGAGTTTGGTGCGCTGAGAGATGCGTTTGTCGAGCCCACGCAACAAGGCCCCTCCCCCTGTAAGATACAAGCCCGTACGATAAATGTCGCTGGCCAGCTCCGGCGGTGTAGCCTCAAGTGCCCGCAGGACAGCTTCTTCGATGGATGTGATGGACTCATCGAGTGAGTGTGCAATCTCTTGGTAGGAAACTTTAATCTGGCGTGGGATGCCCGTCATCAGGTCGCGGCCGTGTACGGCATAATCTTCAGGCGGATTATCAAGTTCATGCAAAGCAGAGCCGACATGGATCTTGATTTGCTCAGCGGTACGTTCGCCAATCAGGATATTGTGTTGGCGTTTCATGTAGGCTGTTATGTCTGCAGTGAGTTCGTCACCAGCGATGCGGATTGACTGGTCTGTAACGATACCCGATAAGGCGATGACAGCAATTTCTGTCGTACCGCCTCCTATATCGATTATCATATTACCGATAGGTTCTTCTACATCCAGACCGATACCCAGTGCGGCCGCCATGGGCTCATATATCAGGTAGGTCTCCTTAGAATCTACGTGGTCAGCAGAGTCAAAGACAGCCCGTTTTTCTACTTCTGTGATGCCTGAAGGGATGCAGATCACCATTTTCATATGATTGAAAAAGCGCCGGCGGTGGCCGATCATCTTAATCATTCCTTGGATCATGTTTTCAGCTGCCTGAAAGTCGGCAATTACACCGTCTTTCAATGGGCGTATGGTCTTAATGTCTTCGTGGGTCTTCTCATGCATCTGCATGGCTTTGCGACCAACCGCAATGGTTTCTCCCGTACGGCGATTGACCGCTACGATTGACGGCTCGTCAACCACAACCTCTCCATTCTGGATGATGAGTGTGTTGGCGGTGCCCAAGTCGATTGCCAGTTCCTGCTTAAATAAGTTGAAGAATTTCATTCAGTATTTTCCTGTCTTTTAGGAAAGGTTTGATGATTGTAGTGCCGGTATTAGTTAGATTTCAGCGGGTATCGGGACAACCATCATCTCCGATGCCGACAGAGTCTAATACTTGCATTTTGTAGAAATACGCTGCAAAGTACGGCTTTTTTTGGGTAAAAATAAAGTGACTTTCAATTAAATCTTTTGCTAAACACCGCTATCAGGGTGTCTGCTCAGTATTTTGTTAATCAATTGAGGCTGCGGAAAATACTGCTGTCTTTCATGAAGTGATGCTTGAGCCACTTTAGCAGGGGCGGATATTTTTTGTGAAGGTCGACATAAAAAAACGAAAAAAGTATTGCGCAAACCAAATGTCCGCTTTATATTTGCACTCGCTAAGCAACAAAGGTAAAACGATACCAGCTAGCGGTTCAAAGGGTGATTAGCTCAGTCGGTTCAGAGCACCTGCCTTACAAGCAGGGGGTCGTAGGTTCGAATCCTACATTACCCACTACGAAAGCCGGAAAGTCATTGACTTTCCGGCTTTTTTCATTTAAGCCCTCAGCGATTTCCTCACCCTCCGGGAGAGGCTTGGGTGCAAAAGCATTTTGCCGCGGTCAGTGGCGCAATAGAGCATCAAAAAAGCCTGTTATTGATTTTTGTACAAAAATCAATAACAGGCTTTTTTTTGACAGAACGTTGGGCATCAGCGGATGTTCCGGGCGTATGCGCGAGGGAGCCGTTTTACGGATGCGTATACAACTGAATGCAAAAGCTGATAGCAAAGACGATGATGGCAATGATAACACCGATCATGAACACATTATAGCACATACGCAGTAGCTGAAACTTGCTACCCAGTGATCGTCCGAGAAAGTAAAGATCCCGTTTGATAGCGCTTTCGAGATTGGCATCCTGTCGGAGTACCTCGTCCATGCCTGACTCAAATTCCTGCAGGCTCATGGCAAAAAAATTGCCAAAAAAGAACAGATTAGCCCGGCCGGCTGCTATGTCCTCCTGTTTGGTAAAACCCTGCATGCGCATAGGTCGTGTAGCCAGCGTAGCAAAGATCATTGAACTCAGCGACGCCAGCAGTATGATGACCAGTGCGGGCAGCATATAGCTGTGTTGCAGCGTCTGGCTGAAGCCCAGGGGCATGGCAATCGTGATGATGAGCGCATTGACGCTGAGCATCATATTGGCCTTGTTATCCGCCAGATTGCTCAGGTCTATGTGGTTGCGGAGAGCCGTTTTGAACATCATCTGTGCGCTGCGGCTGTTGACGATGCCACCCGAGGCGCCATCCGCTGCTCTTTTTTCCTTTTCCTCTTCCGCTTTTGACAAATCTTTAAGGAGTCGCTGGTTTTGGCGGCGGGCATCGTCATAGCGTTCGCGAGCAGCGTAAGTGAGGTATTGGTGATTTTTGAGAAACTGGTGATTGAGCTTGTACCACTGGGCCTGTGTGTAGGATTCATTGCGGAAGACGACCCACTCATGGCGGAGCGTATCAATGAAGGTTGTATAATCATTGCGTCCGAGATGGCTCAGGTCTGCATCTTTGACAATCTCGTGGAGTTTGTGCGAGGGAGGGGTTCCGAGTGCGGTAGCCTGTATACACTGCAGCACAGGCTGAATGCTCGTAGCAGGGTAGCCGTTTGCTGAGAGGAAAGCCTCGGCGATTTTACAGCTTTCCTCCTCGTGATTATCGTAGCAGTTGACGAAACCGGTATCGTGAAAGAGAGCGGCCAGTTCCAGTGTTTCCATATCATCTTCGTTGATACCCAGTATTTTGCCAAGTACGAGGCACTCGTCGCGCATGGACAGCGTGTGTTCGAGGTTGTGATAGCGGTGATCGGGCGTGAGTTGGTCGCGCAACAAACGAGAGACGTATGCTTCGCTTAGCGTGATGATGGTATTGGTCATGGCCTGTATTTTCGTCGGCTTGTTGTCTGGTTATGTAAAAAACAGCCTTACAGCCTGTCTTTGGGCGACGGCTGTACAATCCACAAATATAACAGATAGTTGCATATTTGTACCTAAGGGACTATTGTTGTGCGTACCAGCGGGCATAATCTTTGGCCAGATAGGTCAGGATGACATCAGCGCCGGCACGACGGATACCGATCAGTGTTTCTGGCATAGCGCGCTGGTAGTCCAGCCAGCCATGTTGGCAGGCGGCGAGTAGCATAGCACATTCGCCACTCACATGATAGGCAGCGACAGGCACATCAGAAACCTCTTTGATGCTCCGGATAATATCGAGGTAATGCAGCGCAGGTTTTACCATGAGCATATCAGCGCCTTCTGCCAGATCGAGGGCGGCCTCGCGTATAGCTTCGGTGCGGTTGGCCGGATCCATCTGGTAGGTTTTTTTATCGGCAGGGATATCATCGCCTGCACGCGGGGCGCTGTCGAGGGCAGCGCGGAAGGGGCCGTAAAAGGCACTGGCATATTTGGCGGTATAGCTGAGTATCCCGGTATCCGTATAGCCGGCTTCATCCAGATCTTCCCGCAGGGAGCCTACCCGACCGTCCATCATATCGCTGGGGCCAATCATGTCAAAACCAGCCTCGGCCTGTGCTACTGCCATGCGACCGAGTATGGGAAGGGTTTCGTCGTTGAGGATGCGGCCGCGCTCTACCAGTCCGTCGTGGCCATCAATATTGTAGGGATCCATGGCTACATCGCTGATGAGGCAGCAGTCTGGAAACCGCTGTTTGATGGTGCGAGCTGCCCGGAGGTAAAAATTGGCCGGGTCGTAACTGTAGGTAGCCGTTTTGTCCTTCCATTGGTCAGGAACTGCGGGAAAGAGGATAAAGCTTTTGATTCCCAGCTGCATGCTCTCGTCAATCTCCCGGAGCAGCGCCTCCAGTCCCAGTCGCGCATGGCCGGGCAGGGAAGGAATTTCCTGCCGGTGGTTGCCGGGCTCGGCAGAAAGAAAAAGCGGCAGCACCAGATGAGCCGGACTCAGGTGAGTTTCCTGTACCATGGCGCGCAGGGCAGGGCTGCGGCGATTGCGGCGTGGACGAGACAACATAGGTTTTTTTTGCCGCAAATATACATGAAAATATGGTCAGCTGCAGGGACAAACGAGCCGGGCGCCGGCCTGCTGCCCAGCTCGTTTTTTTTACTACCCCAGCGCCTGATCGAGATCGGCGATGATGTCATCAGGATGCTCCACACCTATAGAGAGGCGCACCAGGCTGGGGTTGATGCCCAGTCGCATTTTGTCGGAAGGATGCATGCCGGCATGGGTCATTGTAGCGGGGTGCTGCGCGAGAGATTCCGTGCTTCCGAGGCTTACAGCCATTTTGACCAGCTTAAGCCGGTTGAGAAAAGCAAAAGCGGCTGCTTCACCGCCGGGAACTTCCAGCGATAGCATGGCCCCTGGTCCGGTACACTGCCGCTGGTAGATTTCGTAAGCGCGACCGTCGGAAGGGTTCAGTAGCCCCAAGTAGTGCACATGCTGTACGCCTTGGCGCGAAGCCAGCCAGGCGGCAACTATGCCTGCATTGCTGGCTTGTTTTTCCATCCGCAGGGCCATGGTTTCAAGGCTGCGCAGCAGCAGCCAGCCTGTCCAGGCATCGGCCAGATTGCCGAGGAAAGTGCGCAGCTCTCGTATGGGTTTCATGAGTTCTTCACTGCCCAGACAGGCACCGGCGATGAGGTCGCTGTGTCCGCCTATATACTTGGTGGCAGAGTAGAGTACCAGATCAGCGCCATGAGCGAGCGGGTGCTGCCAGATGGGGCCCATGTAGGTATTGTCGACCATGACCAGTACCCGCCGGGAATCCGACGAAAAGCGATCGGCCAGTTGTCGGCAGACCGCCAGGTCAAAAAGATCATTGGTGGGATTGGCAGGCGTTTCGATATAGACGATGGCAAGGCGGTCGGCCTTGCCTGAGGCGTGCAGGCGGGCAGCTATGTCATCGGCCGTCTCCTCGGGTCTGAAGCCCATGATTTCAACACCAAAGCGAGAAAGCACGTGTGACAGGTAGTGAATTGTACCACCATATAAAGGTTCCGAATGCAGGATGACATCCCCCGGCTTTGCATAGGCTGTCAGTGCTGTTGTGATAGCCGCCATACCACTGTTGAACACGGTGCAGGCCTCCGACCGATCCCACAGGCAAAGGCGGTTTTCGAGAATCTCCAGATCCGGATGGTTGAGCCGGCTGTAGATGAGGCCCGGCTTTTCGCCTGCCTCAGGCGTACGAAGGCCATAAGCCAGCTCAAAATAGGCTTTGCCTTCTTCTGCTGTGCGAAAAACGAAGGTAGATGTCTGGAAAATGGGACACTTAATGGCACCTTCCGACCAGTCGGGCCGGTAGCCATAGGACATCATGAGACTGGCAGGATGCATGTTTTGCTCTTGCATGCTTGTTTTATTTGGTAGGTCAAGAGAATGAAGAATACATTTCAAAAATAAGTATTTGGTGGGTTGTTCTGCTTGGCGGCTATTTATTTAGAAAAAAAATACTATATTGTAATTATTTTAGAAAAATACCCTAAAATAAGCGGATATCTGTCCGCTTTTCAGAAAAGGATTCTCCATGCGCCCACTAGACGAGACAGACCTTCAGTTGCTGGATTTACTACAGCAGGATGCTAAATTGACCCATAAGGAGCTGGCCGACCGGCTATTTCTGAGTACTACGCCTGTTTTTGAGCGCATTAAGCGGCTTGAGCGGGAGGGTACGATACGCGGCTATGTGGCTCTGGTGGAGCGCACCCGGCTGGGGCTGGGGCTGATGGCCTTTTGTGATGTATCACTGGAGGCACACCAACAGTCGTATCTGTTGCATTTCGAGGAGGGTGTTCGCGCCCTGCCGGAGGTTATTGCCTGTTACCACATAGCCGGACAGTTTGATTATCTCTTACAGGTAGTGGTACCGGACATGACTGCTTATCAAAAATTTATCACCCAAAAGCTGGCAGCGCTGGCACATATTGGGCGGGTGCAGAGTTCTTTTGTCATGACAGAAATCAAGCAGGAGCACCGCCTGCCATTGTTGTAGCAGCACGCCGGGGATTCATCCGGCGGGGCAGTATTTATTTATGACCATTCCTTTTCCGTGCGGAAGACCGTGCCTTTGAAGAGCGCGACGAGTTGTCCGTCGGCATTGGTGACTTCGACCCGGTAGATGGCCATTCGGCCGCCGAGATGCTCCTCGGCAGCGGTGGCGGTGATGAGGTCGCCTGTCCGGAGGGGGCGTGTGTGGGAGATAGACGTTTCGACAGACACCGCCTGTCGGCCGTGGCTGTTGGAAGCAAATGCGAGGGCACTGTCGGCTAGGGCATAGGTGATACCTCCATGGGCGATACCAAAGCCATTGAGCATTTCGGGGCGTATGCGCATGCGCAGTGTGCAGCGTCCCAGACCATCTTCGATTCGCTCAATACCAAGCCACTGGCTGAAGGCATCTGCGGCCATCATTTGATCGGTAATCTGTGCTGGTGTCATAGTATATAAAAGTACAGCAGGTAAAAAAGTTGGCGTCCGGCTTGGGCCGGTGCGGACTGTAAAAGTAGTACTTTGCCGGCAGCACAGCTGGGGCTTGGGTAGCTTTTATTTCTCATCTTCGGTAAGGCTGTGTGGCGGCAATACTGTTTACACGGTGTCTCTTTTTTTCCACACAACAGGCAAGGGCAGCAAAGCGGCCACGCCCAGCAAGGCGATGTAGAGGATGTGCAGGGGCTCTGCGAGCCAAAACCAGCGCATAGCGCGAGGCTGCCGCAGGCTTCGTGCAGCCGTCCTGAGGAAAAAAAAATCACTCGCGTATTTAATGGCCAGTGCGGCGATGCCGGCGGGCGGAGCCAGCAGCAGTGCCAGGATGATTGACCAGGAAAGCGTAAATACAAAGCCTTGAAAAGCAACTAGCTTAACGTCTTTGTAGGCGGCCGTTTTGGATGCCCAGCGCAGGCGCTGTTGCCACAGGCCGCGCCAGCTGTGCTGCGCGGCAGTTGTGGCGATGGCGGCTGCATCGGGGACAAAACCGATGCGGGCGGAGCCGTGGCGCAGGGCTTTTTGCAAAAGCAGTACATCATCGCCGGAGGCGAGGTGGTCGATGCCGGCATAGCCGCCAATGCGCTCATAGAGGTCGCGGGAAAAGGCCATATTGGCCCCATTGGCGAGCAGGGGGTGGCCGGCGCTGCAAGCGGCGCCGGTGAGTAGCATGGTGCCGGCTACGTCAAGCGCCTGAAAACCGCTGATGAGGTCATCCGTGTCGCGTATGCGCACGGGCGCGCCCACAAAATTGTAGCCTTGCTGCCAGGCGGCAGCCATGGCTGCCAGCCAGCCGGGCGGCAGCTCGCAGTCGGCGTCGGTGGTGACAATCAGCTCACCAGCCGACTGCGCGATACCCCAGCGGAGGGCTTCTTTTTTATAGGAAGCCACGCGCCGCCC
>JAUMBM010000295.1:0-2262 GCA_032115735.1 Saprospiraceae bacterium | reverse complement strand
CTTCCGGCGATGCACAAGATCATATCTACCGCCAGGCTGTGACAGCCGCCGGCTCGGGCTGTATGGCTGCTTTGGATGCTGAGCGTTACCTTACGGAAAAGGGGATTGTTTAGATCGGTGCCGGTAGAAAAACGGGGCTTTTCGCAGACTCGGGCACTTTTGAAAGTGCCCGTGATGATAACCTGCGAAAGCCCCCGTTCCTGCACTTTCAGGCCGAGAGAAGATGGAGTTAAGGTGAAAATTGGACTGCCGATTATCGCAAGAATTGATTTACAGGCGAGCGCTTGATTGAAATAAGCCGTATCTTTGCGCTAATCAAACTATAAACATTATGTCGACGAGCGCTACCACACGTTTTCGTGCCGGAGTTCTTCACGGTGAAGAAGTCACCGACTTGTTGAATTATGCCAACCAGCAGGGGTTTGCTCTTCCTGCGGTCAATGTAATTGGCACCAACTCTGTCAATGCTGTACTTGAAACAGCCCGTGAGGTCAACTCACCGGTGATTATTCAGTTTTCTAATGGTGGCAGCGCCTTTTTTGCAGGTAAGGGTTTGTCTAATAAAGACCAGCGCGCTTCCATCGCAGGGGGCGTCTCCGGAGCCATGCACGTTCATCAGATGGCAGAAGCTTACGGGGTGCCGGTCATTTTGCATACAGACCACTGTGCGCTCGACATCCTGCCTTGGGTCGAAGGCCTGCTGGAGGCCGGTGAGCGCTTCTTTGCGCGCAATGGCTATCCGCTTTACAGCTCTCACATGCTTGATCTTTCAGAGGAGCCCCTGCATGAGAACATCGAAATTTCTGCCCGCTTCCTCGAGCGCATGGCCAAGATGGGCATGACACTGGAAATTGAGCTGGGAGTCACTGGTGGCGAAGAGGATGGGGTTGATAACTCCCATGTAGACAACGCACGTCTGTATACGCAGCCTGAAGAGGTGGCTTATGCCTATGAGCACCTCTCAAAGGTCAATCATCGCTTTACGGTCGCAGCGGCTTTTGGCAATGTACACGGCGTCTATAAGCCGGGTAATGTCGAGCTCAAACCTGTTATCCTCAAAAATTCCCAGGATTTTATCAGCAGCAAATTTGGGCTGGGGCATAATCCTGTCAATTTTGTTTTCCACGGAGGCTCAGGCTCTTCCCGCGAGGAGATTCGCGAGGCGATCAGCTATGGTGCTGTTAAAATGAATATCGATACGGATATGCAGTGGTCTTTCTGGGAAGGCGTGCACCAGTATTACAACCAGAAATCGGGGTATCTGCAGGGGCAAATTGGCAATCCGGAGGGAGAAGATAAGCCCAACAAGAAATACTACGACCCACGGGTATGGCTTCGCGAAGGCGAAAAGACTATGATCAACCGACTGAAGCTTGCTTTTGAGGATCTCAACTGTATCAACAGAAACGCTTAGCGCCTGCTTTTTGTAAAAAAGCCCTACGCGCTTGGTGTAAAGCAGCCGTTGGCGGCATCAGCCGCCAGCGGCTGCTTTGTTTTTTAGCGTGGATGAACAACCGTCTTGAGCTGCTGCGCCAGCTCATCGTGCATGCGCTTGATCCGCTGGTGGACTTTGAGCAACAGCAGAACTTCATCCATTTGCTGCTGTTTTTCGGCTTCGCGTATGCGGTTGGTATGATCGTCGAGCATGCGCTTCAGCTTTCGCAATCTGAAACGCTTGAGCATTTGCTCGCTGTCTTCTTTCCAGTTTTGGTCGGGATGCTGCTGGTTGAGGACAATGCCCCACTTCTTTTCCCAATTTTCACTAAACTCATTGGGCGAGTGAAGCAGGTCTATGGCCAGTTTGCGGATCTGCTCATCTTCATGCCGCACAAAATAGTCGGTACGGATGTCGAGGCCTGCCGTCAGCCGGCTGCGCACGTCCATGGCCAGTTGTTGGTATAAGGGGGCATCAAACTGATCAATGACGTCATCGATGTTGTCTATGACAAACTGGGCTACACTGAGCTGATGCTCTTCCTGATACCAATGGGCACCAAAAAGTATGAGTACTCTCGCAAGATCCAGCTCCTGAAAGCTGTGCCCGGCGGGTGCTACCGGCGGGCTGACGGCAGCGGGGGCTGTGCTTACAAGGGCATCCGCAGATGTGGCAACAGACGGTGCATCGGTTTTCTGTAAATGCTTCTGCAGGTTACCGGCAATAATCTTATTGACACCGGCAACCACCAGCTGCTCATCGACTTCAAACAGGGCAGCACATTCTCTGCAATACAAAGATCGCTTAATGGGTTCGGGTACACGGGC
>JAUMBM010000294.1:0-3063 GCA_032115735.1 Saprospiraceae bacterium | reverse complement strand
TTCGCTCTTTTTGCCTTTCTGGCGATAGCCCAGGCTATCGCCAGAAAGGCTGGTTTTTTCACCCCTAGCGGCTGATTACAATCTTGCCAACATCGACCTTGCGGCCGTCGGCAGATCGCCACCGGTAAAAATAACACCCCACCGGATAGTTGGCAAAGCTGATGCCCTGTCGGTCCGCCAACTGCAACTGGTTGAGCAGCCGCCCGTCGGCAGCAAAGAGCTCAATCATACCGGCTGCCTGCTCCGGGCTTTCAAAATAGACAACATCTGCGGATGGTTGCGGGTAGAGTTTAAGACCCCCGGGTGCATTACCCTCATCGGTCACCGCACTGATGGTCTGGACAGGCCCGCACAGCTCTATCTCCCAGTTGGTTAGCTGCCCGGCAGATCCTCCGTCATACAGATAAAGCCGCCAGTTGCCCCGGGCGTTGATACCCTCGTAGTTGGTGAGGGGAACAGCAGGTCTGACCCTGACACTGTCTGTAAGTGGACAGGGAAATCCCGCCGCGGGAGCCTCATCGTCTATACTGAAATTGAAATCCCCCGTCAGTCCACAGGCATAATCGGGCACCAGCGTATAATAAGGTATGCCGGGGCCATTGACCCGGAAGCCCAGCTCACCCAGCTCACCGCTGTAGTTACCGCGGATGTTGTTGATGTTGATATCGCGGATGATAAAGTCCTCAGCAACCTCGATCCTGCTAATGATGAAGGGCAGGCTGCTAAAAGGCACTGGCAGCAGCGTAGTCGTATAGGTGCGGCATTCTATGCGCTCAGTTACAAAGCTGCTCACTACCGAAAAATTGCCGGCACCACAAACCGGACTGTCAGTTCTTACCCGCCAAAAGTAGCGCGTGCTGTCGGCCAGATCGGTAGGACTGGTAAATGCCGATCCGGTAAGGCCGGAGGCACTAAAAACAAGGTCGGTAAAGAGAGAGTCCGTGGCTACCTCAAGGGTGTAGCTCATCTCTGCCTGTCCACCGTCCCATTCCAGGGGCGTCCGAATGCTTACATCTGCAGACCCGTTTTCCGGCAGCAAAAGGGCCGGAGGCTCAGGCAGACCATTCTGTACGCGCAGGAGCAGCTGAATCGTATCCTGCGTAGTGGCTGTGGCAGACAGCAACCGGAGCGAGTAGTCTCCGGTAGCCAGTTCGCCGGTTGCCCCCACGTTGACTTCCCAGACAGCAGGCAGTCCCAGCGGTTGCTCCGGGAGGTTGAGGCTGATACCTGCCGGGACGTCGAGCACAGACAACTGCAGGCTGTCAATCAGCCCGCCCAGAGCTGCAAAATACAGCTCGTACCTTGCTTCGTCACCCGCACAAATGTATACTTCTTCCGGACTCAGGGTGATGGCCAGCACGGGGGCAGGCGCAGCTTCCAGGGTCAGGGGGCTGTTGTTGATGTCAAAAAATACATGCCCCTGTCCCTTGAGTTTGATTCTGTAATTTTCTCCTGTCAGGCTGTCCGGTATTGAAATGATCGCCGTGCCGGTGTTGGCAACAGTGGCAAGGATATAGGGATAGCTAAGCCCTCCCGGGGTCGAAAGAGATATGTCTATGCTGTCAACGCCCACAGGTGCCTGATCAGTGCCGGCTACCTCCCAGTCGATGCGCTGAAAACTGCCGGCAAACCAAGTCGCTGGCTGGTTGGCAGTGAGTACTACAAACGGACCTGCCTCCTCTGTGCTGTTGAGTGTTACCTCTTCCCAGCTCACACCACCGCCAGGAGTATTGTTGTCGCGTACGACGATCCTGAAGGTCAGCTCCCGCTCATAGGTGGGCAATACTTCTGTGTTGGTAGAGGTATTGCTCAGGATGTTTTCAAGTCGGGGGAAAACCCGGACAGGCGATTCACTGGGTCTGAATATCCGGAAGGAAGGCGCACTGCCTGTCGGATTGCCGAGGGTTGATACAGGGCCGAGATTGTACTGCTCCCAACTAAAGGTAAGCGAGTCTTCGTCAATGTCAAAGGCGCCTACTTCCAGCTCAAAAGGGGTTGATATGGGCAGAAAAAGTCCGTCGGGGGGCAGCTCGGCAATGACCGGCGGACTGTTGAAAGTAGAATCCATGACGGGACAGTTATTGCCTCCTCCGAAAAAAGCGTAGGTGGTAATTTCTTCGAGGCTGATGACGTGGAAAAGGTCATCGCTGTTGGTGGCTACGTTGTTGTTGCCACAGAGGCCGGCATATCCCATGATGGAGGTGCCGCTGCCAGGCTCAAAGGCGGTGGCCGCATTGCTGTTCTGGCAGTTGTTCATGGTATGGTTGGCACCAAACTGGTGTCCCAACTCGTGCGCAACATAGTCAACATCAAAAAAGTCTCCCTGGGGCGGATTGCCGGAGGTGAAACCTCTCGCTTTGCGGGTGTTGTTACAGACGGCCCGCAGGTTGGCAACGCCCCCGCCTCCTACATGAAATACATGCCCGATGTCGTAGTTGGCATTGCCGATGCGGCTGTCCACCGCCGCCTGGTTTTGGTTCATGATCTGCCCGTCACTGCCGCTGAATGGGTCAGTGGCAGCATCCGTGAATATGAGTAGCTGGTTGCTGTCTACCAGCAACATGCGAATGGAAAGGTCGCGCTCGTAAATACCGTTGACCCGGTTCATGGTGGTCACAATGGCGGCCATGGCTCCTTCAACAGTGCCTCCATGGTACTGTGTATATTCTGCTGTGGCGCTCACAGCCAGTCGATAGTTGCGAAGTTCATCCCCGATCGGAAACGGAGCGCGGGGCTGGCCGTGGTCTTCAACTGCCCTGTCATCGGCTCCGTGGCAGGTAAAGCTGTGGGCCGGGCTTTTGTCTTTTTTCCAAAATACTTCGTAGGTGGCGGTTTCCCGGGGTTCGACAAACCAAGTGCCGGCAGGAGACATTACCATCGCTCTGAACCCCCGCGGACTCAGGTCACAGCGCAATGTGCTCCTGCCATCCGAAGAGATGCCTGCATAGGTTGCAATGGCAGGAAACTGACGCGCCAGCCCTGTCGCCATCACCGGTACCTGCCATACAGAAAAGGTCTGCAGGCTGCCGTCGGGCCCGACCAGCTCGATAGCTGTGGTCATAT
>JAUMBM010000293.1:0-4874 GCA_032115735.1 Saprospiraceae bacterium | reverse complement strand
ATGCTGCGGGAAGGCTTTGACCGCTCGCCTATGTTCAACGGCCGCATCCAGGGGTTGGGGCCGCGCTATTGCCCGTCGATAGAAGACAAAATTAACCGCTTTGCCGACAAGGATCGCCACCAGTTGTTTGTAGAACCCGAGGGTTGGAACACCTGCGAAATTTACGTCAACGGTTTCAGCTCCTCCCTGCCCGAAGATGTGCAGTATAAGGCCCTGCGTCTTGTGCCGGGCTTCGAAAATATGCGTATGTTCCGACCGGGTTATGCCATTGAGTACGATTATTTTCCGCCTACCCAGCTTACAGCAACACTGGAGACCCGGCTCGTCAAAAACTTGTTTTTTGCCGGTCAGATCAATGGAACCACGGGGTATGAAGAAGCTGCCGGGCAGGGGCTGGTTGCCGGTATCAACGCCCACCTCGCCATCCACGAGCAGGAACCTCTCGTGCTCAAGCGCTCGGAAGCCTATCTCGGTGTGCTGATCGATGACCTGATCACCAAAGGCACGGAAGAGCCCTACCGCATGTTTACTTCCCGTGCCGAGTACCGCATCCTGCTGCGACAGGATAATTCCGACGTGCGGCTCAGCCCGCATGCCTATCGGCTCGGCATCCGCGGGGCAGCGGAGCGCATGGAGCGGGTAAAGGGAAAAGTAGCTGCCGCTACGGCAGTGGAAAAATACATCCGCGATTTCAGCGTAGATCCCTCGACCGTCAATGGCTATCTCTCAACGATCGAATCAGCACCGCTCAAGCAGAAGGTCAAGCTGCACGGCGTGCTCATTCGTCCCAATGTAGAACTGTCGGCCTTGCGGCAGCAGTTGCCGGAGCTGGATGCGTTTCTCAACCAATACCCGCAGGAATATGTAGAACTTGCCGAGATAAACATGCGCTACGAAGGCTATATCAGCCGGGAGCGGGAGATGGTTGAAAAGATGAACAGGCTGGAAGAGGTACACTTACATGCTGATTTCAACTACCAGCAACTAAACTCACTGTCGGCAGAAGCACGGGAGAAGCTTAGCAAACTGAAACCGCGAACGATTGGACAGGCGAGCCGTATCAGCGGCGTCAGCCCTGCTGATATCTCGGTGCTGTTGGTTCACCTGGGCAGATAGGGCGGGGCACCCATTTCGAACACCTGATAAAATACTACGACCATGTTTTTCCCAATTGGAGATGATCAGGTAAAAGGGGGGCATCGACCCTTCATCACCTATCTGCTGCTGGCGATCAACGTGGCGGTATTCATCTGGCAGCAACAGTTACCAGCGCAGGAGATGGAGGCGGTACTGCAACTCTATGGTTCGGCGCCCATCGACATCATACACGGGGAGCGGCTGTACAGCCTTTTTACAAGCATCTTCCTGCACGGGAGTTGGGCACATCTTCTGGGCAATATGCTGTTTTTGTGGATCTTTGGCGACAATATTGAAGCGACTATCGGCTCCGGCCGATTCCTGCTATTTTATCTGTTGGGCGCCATGGCGGCTCACTTCGGACATATTTGGTTTTATGCGGACAGCACCCTACCGGTTGTCGGCGCCAGCGGTGCCATTGCGGCGATTATGGGTGCATACTTTGTCATGTTTCCCGGTTCGCGCATTATTGTATGGTTTTTTTTCCTCACCTTCCGTGTGTCGGCCTTTGTGTTTTTAGGGCTGTGGATCTTTCAGCAGTGGCTCAACGGGCAGGAGGCACTGTTGCTGGCGGCCAGCGGAGGTGCCGGTGTTGCCTGGTGGGCGCATATAGGCGGTTTTGTATTCGGGCTACCCATGGGTATTTATTACCGGTTCAGGTGGGTGAGCCGGGAGGATAGCTGAGTCGGGGGGCGTAGTCTGGCTACCCGGCCGATGGTGGCAGCCAATTTTTTATCATAAGAGGAAATACCAGATGCAACAACGTCATGCTGACAGGCGGCAATATTTTGAAGAACAGGCCAGGACAACTGCCCGCTATGTCATTCCGTTTATCGAAACACAGCTGGCAGTAGGTGCAGGGCTACGTGTGCTGGAAGTGGGTTGTGGAGAAGGAGGCAACCTTTTGCCTTTTGTATCGATAGGCTGTGTGTGTACAGGAGTTGACCTCAACGGTCGGCAGATCGCGTTGGCCAAGGAATTTTATGCTGACAACCCCCGGCGCGAACAGGTAGCTTTCTACCATCAGGACATTTATACAGCTGATGCCAGCCTGCTTGGACAGTTTGACCTCATTATGCTGCGGGATGTGATAGAACACATTGTTGACCAGCAGCGATTCATGACGTTTATCCACAAATTTTTACAACCTGCGGGTCGTCTTTTCCTTGGTTTCCCCCCTTGGTATATGCCTTTTGGCGGCCACCAGCAGATCTGCGAAAATCGCTGGCTGTCGAAGATGCCCTGGTTTCATCTGCTGCCCATGCCCCTTTATAAAGCTGTCCTCCGGCTGGGGGGAGAAGATGAGGCAACCCGGCAGGAACTGGAAGATATCAAGCAGACAGGTATCTCTATTGAACGGCTCCGCCGCGAGTCAGTGCTGGCTGGCTGGACGATAGAAAAAGAGACACTCTACCTGATCAATCCCAACTATGAGACCAAGTTTGGACTTAAGCCTCAGGAGCTGCCTGCTGCACTGAAGATATGGCCCGGCATTCGCAATTTTTACACTACCTGTGCCTACCTCCTCCTGTCGCACGAGCAAACTGCCGGAGAGCAAGTGTAAAAAATACACTAAATTAGCCAAGCCTGCATTGCAAAATAGTATATCTTCGCAACAAAGTCTAAGCAGCAAAAAATGAACCAATTAGCAGGATACTTCAAATCTGCTTTCACCGTAGACGACGTAATCTTCGGTTTTGATGAGGGGGATTTAAAAGTTTTGTTGATCAAGCGTTTGGAGGAGCCGTATGAGGGGATGTGGGCTCTGCCGGGCTATTTTGTCCGTTCGGATGAAGATCTGGACGAAGCGGCCAGGCGTGTATTGTTTGAGCTGACAGGACTTAGTAAAGTATTTCTGGAGCAGGTACGCACATTCGGGGCTGTTGACCGGCACCCTTTGGGGCGTGTGATAACGGTAGCTTACTTTTCACTGATCAAGATCAGCGATTTTCAGCTTCGCCCGGGTACGGGCTCTATTGCCGAGGAGGTGAGGTGGTTTTCGATAGCCAACCTGCCGACGCTGGGCTTTGACCATCAGGAGATTATCAAGGTATGTTTTGAGCGTCTCAAGCGTATGGTACGCACCCGGCCGGTAGGATTTGAGTTGCTGCCGCCCAAATTTACGCTTACCGCGCTGCAGCATTTGTACGAAGCCATTCTGGAGACAGATCTGGATAAGCGCAATTTTCGCAAGAAGATACTGTCGATGAATCTGCTCATAGATCTCGATGAAATTCAGGCCGGGGTCGCCCACAGGCCTGCACGTCTGTATATGTTTGACAAGCAGAAATATGAAGAATTTTTGGAAGAAGGCTTTGTATTTGAAGTCAAGGAAAGCAAGCGAAAAGACGGGCGCGTGTCACGCGATCTGGTGATGAGTGAGCAGTAACAAAAGAAGCTAATGAGCAAAACAAAGCCTGCCTGGCAGTCACTTGCCGACATCAGGGCCGAGGCAGAAGCAGGTCGGTTGCGCTATGAGGCGCTCGTTGCGCACTATCTCGAGCGCATTACTGCGAGTAAAGAGCTCAATATTTACGTTGAAGTATTTGAGGCGGAGGCGCTTGCACAAGCGCGGGCGCTTGATGCCCGCCGGCAGCAGGGGCTGCCGCTGGGGCGTCTGGCGGGTATGGTAGTATCTATCAAAGATGTCATCTGCTACAAGGGCCACGGTGTAACGGCCGGGTCGCGCATACTGTCGGGTTTTCGTTCACTTTTCACAGCCACGGCTCTTGAACGGCTGTTGGAGGAAGACGCCATTGTCATTGGCCGCACCAACTGTGATGAATTTGCGATGGGCTCTGCCAATGAGCACTCGGTCTATGGGCCCACGCGCAATGCAGCGGACCCCACCCGTGTGCCGGGGGGATCTTCCGGCGGGGCAGCGGTATCGGTGCAGGCTGATACTTGTCTGTTGGCGCTGGGGTCAGATACCGGCGGATCGGTACGACAGCCGGCAGCCTTTTGCGGTGTGTACGGGTATAAGCCCACTTACGGACGCATATCACGGCACGGATTGCTGGCTTACGGATCTTCTTTTGACCAAATAGGCCTGCTGGCTCACAGCGCTGATGATATTGCTGTGGCACTGTCGGTCATGTCGGGTCCTGATGCTTATGACAGCACTGCCAGCCGGCGGCCGACGGAAGCCTACGAGCTGGCGAGTTGGGACAAGCCTGCGCGTATAGCCTATTTTTCCGACATACTCGACATGCCCGGCATGGATGATGCTATCCTCGACAAGACCCGCGCTTTTTTGGCCGACTGCGAAGCGGCCGGGCATGTGGTGGAGGCGGTTTCCTTTTACTTGCTCGATTATGTAATTCCGGCTTATTACGTAATGACGACGGCCGAGGCGTCCTCCAACCTGTCGCGCTATGATGGTGTCCGCTACGGGTATCGGAGTCAGGGTGCACGCAATCTGGATGAAACCTACAAAAAAACCAGAACGGAGGGCTTTGGTACAGAGGTTAAGCGTCGCATATTGCTTGGTTCCTTCGTGCTGAGCTCAGGTTACTACGATGCGTACTACGGGAAAGCCCAGAAAGTCAGGCGACTCATCCGCGAACAGTTGCTGGCCATATTAGAAACTTACGACTTCATTTTTTTGCCTGCATCCCCGACAGCACCTTGGAAGATAGGTCAAAAAGCAGATGATCCGGTGGCCAGTTACCTTGCAGATATATTCACGGTATTGGCCAATCTGGCCGGCCTGCCGGCCATCGCTATCCCGCACAGTC
>JAUMBM010000292.1:0-7116 GCA_032115735.1 Saprospiraceae bacterium | reverse complement strand
CCATCGAGGCTGTAGACGATGGCATAGCGCGTAGCCTCCTCCTGAAACAAATAGCGGTACATGCGTGCCAGCTCCAGATTGTACACGCCCACCAGCTGCACCCGCGGGCGGGCGGGATTTACCAAAGGGCCCAGCATATTGAAAAAAGTTTTTACGCCCAGTTCCCTGCGCACCGGCGCCACCTGCCGCATGGCCGGATGAAAGAGCGGTGCGTGCAGGAAACAAATGCCTGCAGCCGTCAACTGCTGCCGGAGCTGCTCCTCCCCGGTGGCAAAGGCAACGCCCAGCTGCTCGAGCACATTGGACGAACCCGAGACAGACGATACCCCGTAATTGCCGTGTTTGGCCACCGGTATGCCGGCACCCGCCAGCACGAAAGCCGTGAGTGTAGAGATGTTGAACGTATGCTTGCCGTCGCCGCCTGTACCGCACACATCTATGGGATCAACATCAGACAGGTCGACAGGCTGGCAGAGCTGCAACAGGCCGTCGCGGAAGCCGCGCAGTTCGTCGAGCGTCAGGCTGCGCATGAGGAAGGCGGTCAGAAAAGCCGCCAGCTGTGCGTGGCTGTGGCGGCCGGAAGCCAGCTCGCAGAGCGCCGCTGCCGCCTGCTGTCGACTGAGGGTTTTGTGCTGAAAAAGCTCCTCCAGCAGCGTACGCATTGTCAATAGGTTATCCATGGATCCAGTTTTTGATGATTTGGTGTCCGTATTCAGTGAGAACCGACTCTGGATGAAATTGCAGTCCGTACACAGCATACTGCCGGTGCCGCAGTGCCATGATGTTGCCCCTTTCGTCGGTGGCCAGCAGCTCGAGTTCGGGCGGACAACTGTCACGATTGACCACCCAGGAGTGGTAGTGTCCTACCTGAAAGCGAGCCGGCATGTCCGCCAGTAGCGGATCAGACTGCTGTACAGACAGTTGGGAGGCGAGGCCGTGGAGCGGCTCGGGCAGGTTGTACAGGCTGGCGCCAAAATGCTCCGCTATGGCCTGGTGGCCCAGACAAATGCCGAGTATGCTTTTGCTGGCCGCATACTGCCGGATAATGTCGGGCATCTGCCCGGCTTCGGCGGGCAGGCCCGGCCCCGGCGACAACAGGATTTTATCATAGCGCTCCGGCATGGCCGGCTGCAGCTCATCGTTTTTCACGACTGTCACCACTGCATACTGACGCAGCATATACACCAGATTGTAGACAAACGAATCGTAGTTGTCAATCACCAATATGTGCATGATTTTTAATTTAGGGGTGAGAATGGTTATTTACGCGCTCAGATCAGCCGCCAGTGATATGGCTTTGCGCAGTGCGGAGATTTTGTTGTACACTTCCTGCAGCTCACTTTCGGCTTGGGAGCGGGCAACGATGCCACAGCCCGCCTGGTAGCTGAGTGTGTTGTTGCGGCTCAGCAGCGAACGGATGAAAATGGCGTGGTTGAAATCCCCCTCAAAGCCCATGAATCCCACAGCTCCCCCGTAAAACCCGCGACTTTCGGGCTCGAGGGTATCGATGATTTGCATGGCGCGATGTTTGGGAGCCCCCGACAGTGTGCCCGCCGGATAAGTATCTGCCAGCAATTGCACGGGATTGTAGCCTTGTGGCAACTGCCCGCTGACCTGTGATACCAGGTGGATGACATGGGAGAAGTATTCAACCTCCTTGAGTCTTTCAACGGTCACTTGCGTGCTGTGCTTGCTCAGATCGTTGCGGGCAAGGTCGACCAACATAATGTGTTCAGCATTTTCTTTGGGGTCCTGCAATAGAGCCTCCGCCAGCGCCTGATCTTGTGCAGGATCGCCTGTGCGCCGAAAAGTGCCCGCTATGGGGTGTACGCTTGCCTTTTGGTTTTTGATGGTGAGTTGGGCCTCCGGGGAAGAACCGAAAATGCGAAAATCGCCGTAGTCGAAAAAAAACAAATAGGGCGAGGGGTTGACAGAACGAAGTGCCCGGTACACAGCAAACTCGTCACCTTTGAATGCCTGACTGAATTTGCGCGACAATACCACCTGAAACACATCCCCCCGCTGGCAATGCTGCTGCGCAGTGGCTATTTTTTCCAAAAAAGCAGCGTCGGAGAGGTTAGAAGATTCTTCGCCTTCGACCGTGAAGCCGAAGCTGCTGAAGGTTCTGTTGGCGATGATGTCTGCCAGGGCGGGCAACTCGGACTGTTGGCCCGGCAGCAACTGCTCTGTCAGGTAGAGCTCGTTGTTGAAATGATTGAATACGATCACATAGCGGAAGACGTGGTATTGCAGCAGGGGCATGGCCGAAGGCGCATGCCGGAAAGTAATCTTGGTAAACAACGGGATTGCGTCATAACTGGTGTAGCCGAAGAGTCCGCCACCCAAAAAATCCTTACCACAACAATCGCTGCTAAAGCTGCGTGCAAAAGCCGACAGCTCTTCGGCCGGCTGGCTGGCAGCAGTGGCAAATACCCGCCGGTGGCCGTTGGGGTATTGCACCTTGGTCAATTCCGCGTCGGCAACAAAGCTGGCAATGGGCTGCAGGCAGAGGTAGGAAAAACTATTGTCCCGGCGCCTGTAGTCGGAACTCTCCAACAAAAAACTGTGGGGGTACCTGTCGCGCAGCTTGAGGTAGAGCGCTACCGGTGTGTGGGTATCGCTCAGTAGTTGAATGACGCGGGTTGAAAAATGAAAGTGCATGGGAATGTTCTTGTTGTGGCTGAAATAAAAAAAGCCTGCCAGGGGGACCTGGCAGGCTTTTTATCTCTTACAGACAAAATACAATAGTCTAGCCGCTCGCCCCCTGTAGGAAGATAGCTTGCCACCACCAATTGTTATTTTGAATGAAAGTCGACATATAAATTACTCGATTGAAATAAACTTATTATTGGCTTGTTTTAGCAATGAGCCGGCGACAAATATATTTTCTATTTTTGACAATGCAAAAAAAAATGCCTCTTTTTTTAAAAATTCGACAATCATTTTACGTAATCATCCTGAAACCTATATTTGTTGTACAGCCGTCGATATATTCATTATTTTAGTATAATTCATGTGAATTATTGATTGAGGCGACTTAATTTTGGGCGGCTAAGTTAAGCGTATGTTTGGTGATTGCTGTTTGAGACAGCAGTTCCTGATTACCTGCTGAATATTTTCTTTCGTGGTCTGTGGCACTGGCTTCCTCTCCCCCCCCTTATAGCCCGCCACAGGCCAGGCCCAATGTAGTATCACTATGTCCCAGTCTTTCCGTCTATGTAATCGACAAACACCCCCTTGTGAAAATTCGTCCAGGCTGTTAACTGTTGTCAGAAAACTGCTGTATGCGTTTACACTCATGCTTTGTCTGTTCAGTTGTCAACAACTGCATGCTAACAGCAGCTGTGACACAATTGAAAAAACAACGCTGCAGATGATAGAAGAGGTGCATTCGGCTCGTTATTATGAGGCGCTGAAGCGCTACGCCAAGCTACAGCAGGGAGGACAGCTACAGCGCTGTGAGGATCCTGCTCCGCTGGGCAACCTGTACTTAACAGTAGCGACAGCATTCACCATGAGTGTTGTACGAGACAGTGCCATCAAATATCTGGAACTCAGTCTGCAGCTCAGCACGACCAACAATCTGCCCGACATCAAATATCGGGCAAGCTCGACCTATGCTATGCTGCTCAACCAGTTGGGCGCTTATGAACGGGCACTGGCCCTTTTCAGGGAGGTGTACCGGGGGCAGAACCAACTAACCCCCAAGGATTTTCGGCGTAAAGCCATCAACACTTTTAATATAGGTCTGACTTTTCAGAACCTGCGCCAGCCTGATTCCGCCCTTGTCTATCTGCAGCAATCCCTGTCATTTGCAGATAAAGCAGATTTTGCACCCATCAAACCCAATATATTCGGGGTCCTGTCAACGCATTATCTGCAGGCAGGTGACTTTGAGCAGGCCAAGCGATATGTAGATGCTGCCTTGGGTACGTCGCAACAAAAAAACAATCGGGAGCAAATGGTTCAGGGCTGGCTCTTACAGGCCGACCTGTTGACTGCGCAGCAACAGCGATCGGCAGCACTCGCCTCCATTGACAAAGCAAAACAACTGATGAAAGGCGATCATTTTTCGCTCCTGCATGCGCAGATATACAAGAAGCGCTACCAACTGTTGTTTGCTATGCGCGATAGCCTCTCGGGTCTTCGCGACTTGCTTAAGTACCAACAAATAAGAGACACCCTCGATATCCGCAACCGCGATGCACAACGGGAGAGTCTGTCCAATATGCTGCAAATTGCAGAGGAGAAGTATGCGCTTGAGAAGCGGCTTGTACAGACCGAACGCGCCCGGATTATACAGCGCTATAGTCTGGCTCTGCTACTGGCGGTGGTGATGGTCATATTGGTGCTGTTCCGGTTGTACTATGTGAACGTGCGCAATAAGAGCCTGTTATTTAAAATCAACCTCAATAAGAGAAACCAGCAACAGCTGGCCAACCACAAGCACGAAGATATTTTCTACCAGGCGGTAGACCTGGTTGAGAAAGAAAAATTGTATCTGGATCCTGACATGAGCATAGCCCAGCTCGCCCGTATGCTGGGCACCAATGAGAAATACCTCTCCAATGCCATCAAAACAGGCAGTGGGGACAATTTCAAGGCATTCATCAACCAATATCGCATCAGCAGTATTAAGCAGCGCATTGAAGACGCCATCCTCTCAGGGGATCCCCTCACGCGTTTTTCGATGATTGGTGAGGAATGCGGCTTCAAGAATGAGTCCACTTTCTACCGCGTTTTCAAGGAAGAAACCGGCATGGCACCCAAAGAGTATGCGCTGATGCTGAAGAAGCACCTGGGGCAACCGTAAGGATCTGTGCTTAATTATATCTGCAAAATCAAGTGATGAACATTACCGAAGCCACAAATCGGAAGTTTTGCATATAAGATTGTCCCCATATCGACCAAATTCCTTGCCTTATAGCTGTCAAGTATGTTCAAATTACGAGGACTAGATGTAAAGATGGCTCTAGTCCAGATGAAGTGGGTTTCGTATATTGGAAGCCCCGTTAGGCAGGTCGATTGGTGCTGTTTTCGGTAGATTGGAAGCCCCGTTAGGGGCGTAATATGGGTAGCAACGATCCCTATGTTTCCCGTAGTCCCGTAGGGACGCAATGTGGGTAGAGAACAATAACCCCGGTATTTCCCGTAGTCCCGTAGGGACGGAATATGGGTAGAAAACACCGGGGCCGTTGCTACCCACATTACGCCCCTAACGGGTGCTACCCATATCACGCCCCTAACGGGGCTTCCGTTGTTCGGAAAAAATCACACCCACATTTCGTCCCTACGGGTGCTACCCATATTACGCCCCTAATGGGGCTTCCGTTGTACGGAAAAAATCGTACCCACATCTCGTCCCTACGGGTGCTACCCATATTACGCCCCTAACGGGTGCTACCCATATCACGCCCCTAACGGGGCTTTTAACTGACTGACTGTTGAGGTGGGTCAGCATACTCCGAAATATGCATACGGCTAAAGGATACCGAAATATTCAAAATTTCGTCCGTATGATTTACTTCCACGTAGGGGGGCTAGATCTCAATACCCATTATATTTGACCAAGAACCGTAAAGATTTTGAAAGAGAAAACGGGCTATCGATAAAATTATAGCAGTTTCTCTCCAAAGTCATTGTCCATGAATATCCTAGTTCCCGTCTTTCTTCCTTAGTCGCTCCTGCCTGCAGGCCAGGTGATACTCGCGGGGCGTGAGGCCGGTGAAATATTTAAAAGCCCGGTAGCAGGAACTCGGCGAGTTGAAGCCGGCTGCCAGGTAAAGGTCATCCCGAAAAGCCGAGTCGCCGGCATCAATGCTATCTTCGATGAGTCGCTTGGCTTCATTGAGGCGATAGCGATTGATGATTTGCGCGAAGTTATCCTCGGCATGCTGGCTGATGGCCTGGTACAGATACCGGCGATTGGTACCCAGCATGGTGACCAGCAGTTTTTGGTTGAAATCCGGATTGAGGTATAGTTTTTGTGATTCGATTACCCGTAACATTTGGTCGTACAGATCCTTTCGATCTTCGGAAAATACCTCCAGCGACTCGTCTGCTGTTGCATTATCATTATCAGCCGGTGCAACACTGCCAATTTGTGCATCCGTGACATGGATCTGCCTGCTTTTTTCTGCCTGCAGCAGGCTGTCCATCATTTTTTCTTTTTGAAAAAGCTTTTGCAGATAATTTCTTCGCAGCGAGCTAATGAGTAAGAAGAGCCCGATCAGGGAAGCCATGAAAACGATAACCATGACCATAAGCCGCTGCTTTCGGCGGCTCATTGCCAATTCCAGCTGCTGGTTGCGGATGAGCAGATTTTTTTCCCTGACCAGAAAAGCCTCCCGCTGGGCCTGAATGGCTTCCATGTGGGTCTGATTGCGGACATCGGCCAGTGTGCGATAGAATGACTCAAAATGCTTCATGGCAAGGCTGTAGTCGCCTGTGCCTTTGTAAGCTTCGTACAGCAGGCTGTCGATGGTGGCCCGGTATATGGGAAGGTTTTCGTCTTCAATCCAGTCGAGTGCCTGTTTACCCAGCTCGATAGCCCGTGCGTAATTTCCCAGTGATATTTCGAGCGAACTGAGCATGCTGTAGGCATTTGACAGCATGACGAAGTGCTCTATTTCCGCTGCCAGTGCAATTGATTTTTCGATGGACTGCCGGCACTCGGGCAACTGCTGCTGAAGCTGGTAATAGGCCGCCCATACAGCGTGGTTGAGAATAATCGCCACTGTGTCGGCACTGTTTTTCGACAGCTCTCTGGCATTGGTCAGGTGTGATAAAGCAAGGGCAAAAAAGTAGTATAGTAATTATCGTAGATATATTAGTTAAAGACGGGAACATTCTTCGGCTGCCCATGCCCCGGGCAGCCGATTATTTTTATGCACTACCAATCGGTTTTGATTCGTCCTTAAGCAATCGTAGAATACCCAAGCCTACAATTGGTATAAGGAAACACCTCTTACCTACTCCCTGTCGGGTACTGCTGTTTATAGACAAGCTGGTACTCTTTGGGCGTAAGACCGGTAAAATGCTTAAAAATGCGATAATAAGAGGTTATAGAATTGAAACCTGCTATGGTATATACCTCCTCAGGAGGAAATTCGTCCT
>JAUMBM010000291.1:0-4567 GCA_032115735.1 Saprospiraceae bacterium | reverse complement strand
TTGGTGCTGTTTTCGGTAGATTGGAAGCCCCGTTAGGCAGGTCGATTGGTGCTGTTTTCGGTAGATTGGAAGCCCCGTTAGGCAGGTCGATTGGTGCTGTTCTCTGTAGATTGGAAGCCCCGTTAGGGGCGTAATATGGGTAGCAAGGTCCCGGGTGTTTTCCAGAGTCCCGTAGGGACGAAATGTGGGTATGATTCTCAATCATCCATTATTCCAACGGTTTGAAAATATACCGTTCATCGTATGTAACTCCGGGAAATACCGGGGCCGGTGTTTTCTACCCACATTCCGTCCCTACGGGTCTACCCACATTCCGTCCCTACGGGACTCCTGAAAACACCGGGGCCGTTGTTTTCTACCCACATCGCGTCCCTACGGGTCTACCCATATTCCGTCCCTACGGGACTACGGGAAATACCGGGGTTGTTGTTTTCTACCCACATTCCGTCCCTACGGGACTCCTGAAAACAACGGCCCCGGTGTTTTCTACCCACATCGCGTCCCTACGGGACTCCGGAAAACACCGGGGTCGTTCGCTTTCTACCTGTACTAATCCCCTAAATAACCAGACAAGGTCACCGTAGTAAAATTGTAATCTTGTCTATGGAAAAGAAGCGACGCAGCAAAGAAGAGAAGCTTAGCATTCTGAAAGAGGCAGAAAGCCAGGGGGTAGAAGTTGCGATTATGCAGCATGGATTTATCCAGCTACTTTCTACCGCTGGCGTAAGGCGTAAGTTGAGCTCCCCCCCAAAACTAGACACGTTTGATAAACCAAGGTGACTTAAGTTCGAGGGCAGCTGTAAATATTGGTAGTTCTTACATGGGCCAAATCTATGAAACCCACTTCATTTGGACTAGAGCCAAAAAAATCACCCCTTGCTGATTTTTCCCGGAAAAACCAGCAAGGGGCATTTTTTACGGACGATCCAGCCGGAAATCCTGCACCACCAGCTGCCGGCGGTCAGGGGAGGCAATGACATCCACCCTGAGTGTGCAGCGTTCGTAGTTGAGGGCGTAGGACTGCCGAAGCCCCGGCTCGTAGGTGGCGGCAGTGCTTGCAGAGGCCAGCCCCAAAAAGGTGCCAACATCCCCGGCAAAGCCTTCCATCATCTTGCGGATGGTCGTTAGTGGATTTTCTGTGCCCGCCTGATTGATAAGGCCGGCAACGAGGGCAAATTTGATTTTTTGGAGGTTCATGGTCACCGGATTTGTTCAAAGGATATGTTGTACTGTCATCACTTATCACCAGCAATTGGGTAAGTGATCTATCGCAATGATAACTGTGAGCCGCCCGTTTATGTTGTGCTGCCTTTCTTAAAGTATTGTTAAAACCGATGAGCCGGCAGCAAAAATTTGGGCGGTAGCCGCCAGCCAAATTATTGCTGCCAGTGCCCATCGGGTAGTTTGTCAGGTCGCAGCTACCAAGAACCGCCAATTTGACACAAAAAGCAAACAAAAAATGACAAATTGTCGTTTTTGTTGGATCGGTACAAACTTTGCACAACAGTTTAAAAAACCTTTGCAATGAATTTGAATAATTTCACTATCAAGGCGCAGGAAGCTATACAGCGTGCACAGCAGATTGCCCTTGAGAGTAGTAACCAGGCCATCGAGCCCGGTCATATACTCAAGGGCATACTGGAGGTTGACGACAGTGTGGCGCCTTATGTTTTTAAAAAACTGAGTGTTAATCAGGATGCGATCATCCGTGCCACAGATGCCATTGTCGCTTCCTATCCCAAAGCAAGCGGGGCAGGGGCGCAGTATCTTTCCCGTTCTTCCAACGAGATTGCTCAGCGTGCCGGGGTTTATCTCAAAGAACTGGGGGACGAGTACATCGCGCTCGAGCACTTGCTGCTGGCCATCCTCAGCGTGAAGGATGCTGTCGGCCAAATGCTCAAGGACAGCGGCCTCACAGAGAGCGAACTGAAAGCGGCGGTTAAGGATCTGCGAAGGGGGCGAAAGGTGACGACTCAGAGCGCAGAGGATTCTTACAACGCACTCAATAAATACGCGGTCAATCTCAATGAGCGGGCTCGCTCGGGCAAGCTGGATCCTGTCATCGGCAGGGAAGAGGAGATCCGTCGGGTACTGCACATTCTGGCGCGCAGAACCAAAAACAATCCCGTACTCATCGGCGAACCCGGGGTGGGAAAGACAGCTATCGTCGAGGGGCTCGCACACCGCATTGTAGACGGGGACGTGCCGGAGGATCTGCGCGATAAGGAAATTTTCGCGCTGGACATGGGTGCCCTGATCGCAGGGGCTAAGTACCAGGGGGAGTTTGAGGAGCGTCTCAAAAGCGTCATCAATGAGGTGACCAAGGCAGATGGACAGATTTTCCTGTTTATCGACGAGATTCATACGCTCATTGGTGCGGGCAAAGCGCAGGGGGCCATGGATGCAGCCAATATTCTTAAGCCTGCGCTGGCCAGAGGGGAACTTCGGGCCATAGGTGCCACCACGCTCAATGAATACCAAAAGTACTTTGAAAGCGATAAGGCGCTGGAGCGCCGCTTCCAGACGGTGATGGTCGATGAGCCGGGTGAGGAGGATGCTGTCTCCATCCTGCGGGGACTAAAGGATCGCTACGAGACGCACCATAAGATCAATATCAAAGATGAGGCTATCGTGGCGGCTGTACAACTTTCGACCCGCTACATCACGGATCGCTTTTTGCCTGATAAGGCGATAGATCTTATCGATGAGGCTGCAGCTCGCCTGCGCCTCGAGATGAACTCTATGCCCGAAGAGCTGGACGAGGTGGAGCGCAAGATTCGCCAGCTCGAAATTGAGCGGGAGGCTGTCCGCCGCGAAAATGATGCGCTTAAAATGAATCGTATTGGTCAGGATCTGGCCAATCTCGAGGACAGACGCAATGCGCTCAGGGCTCGCTGGGAAAGTGAACGCGAGGTGGTGCTGGGTATCCAGGCGGCCAAAGAAAAAATGGAGCAGCTGCGACAGGAAGCCAACCGACTGGAAAGGGAGGGCAATTACTCGCAGGTGGCTGAAATCCGCTACGGACAGATTCCCGAACAGCAGCGTATACTGGACAATTTGTATGACCGCCTGTCGGGCATGCAGAGCGACAACAAAATGCTGGTCAAGGAAGAAGTTGATGCGGAGGATATTGCCGAGATTGTAAGCCGCTGGACGGGCGTGCCGGTAACGCGTATGCTGCAGAGCGAGCGCGAGAAACTCCTGCTGCTGGAAGACGACCTGCATAAGCGGGTGGTCGGTCAGGAGGAGGCTGTGGAAGCGGTAGCCGATGCCATCCGCCTGAGCCGCACGGGGCTCGTCAACCCCAACCGACCGATCGGAAGCTTTCTCTTCCTCGGGACTACGGGCGTCGGTAAAACCGAGCTGGCCAAAGCACTGGCGGCTTATTTGTTCAATGACGAGAATCTGATCACGCGCATCGATATGAGTGAATACCAGGAAAGGCACGCTGTGAGCCGCCTGGTGGGGGCTCCTCCGGGCTATGTGGGCTATGATGAAGGCGGTCAGCTGACGGAGGCCGTCCGCAGAAAACCGTATTCAGTCGTGCTGCTGGACGAAATAGAAAAGGCGCATCCGGATGTGTTCAATATCCTGCTGCAAGTGCTGGAAGATGGCCGGTTGACTGATAACAAAGGGCGGGTGGCCAATTTCAAAAATGCCATCATCATCATGACTTCGAACATTGGTTCGGATCTCATCCGGGAGAATTTTGCACGGATGACAGATATCAATGAGGAGGAAGTAGTTGAGAAAACCAAAGGCGTTGTGTACGAACTGCTAAAACAGTCCGTGCGCCCGGAATTTCTCAACCGCATCGATGAGGTGATCATGTTCAAGCCGCTTTCCCGTAAGGATATCGGCAAAATTGTCGAACTGCAAATCAACCATATCCGGGAGATGTTGTCGGCTCAGCACATCGACCTGCGGGTGACACCCGAAGCCATGCGCTGGCTGGCCAACGAAGGCTATCACCCTGAATTTGGTGCCCGACCGCTCAAGCGCCTGATTCAGAAAAAGGTGCTCCGCGAGCTGAGCAAGCAGTTGCTGTCGGGTAAAGTTGAGCAAGGCAGCGGCATCGTACTGGATGTCTTCGATGATGTTGTAGTCTTCCGCAAGGCGCTCGCCAATGAGCCGCAAATGGTGTAATATAAAAATAAAGGCTGCCCCCGGGCAGCCTTTATTTTTATATCAGCTTATTTGATTTCCCATTCTGTCTGCTTACTCTCTCCCGCTGCCTCGACTTTGATGAGGTACTTGCCGGGCATCAGGTAAATTTTTCCGTCATCGGCTGCTTTGGGCTGCCTGGGGCGCTCATCCGGCTTGCGGTCTTTGTTGAGCCAGCTGGCATAGGCTTCCAACTGGTTGGCGGCAATACTGCCGTCGTAAGCGAGATAGTTGAGCCCCGGCTTAGTGGAAGCCGAAAACGTTCTGAGTTCCTGCCCTTCCTTGGTCTGTATGCTTACACGTACATTGGTTGCTTCGCGGGTGAAGACAGCAATTTCTGCCGCCGCACCGGCGGGTTCAGCAAACCAGCTCTTTCGACCCCAGTTGCCGCGATAGCCAAGTG
>JAUMBM010000290.1:0-7046 GCA_032115735.1 Saprospiraceae bacterium | reverse complement strand
ATTGCCGAGCTGGAAAGACAAAAGCAGGAGGTAAGCCTGCAATTTGAGCAGGCCGACCTGACGGCAGACCGCATCACCGAGCTGTCCAAGCAGTTGGGCAAGCTGCAGGAAGAGTTGGAGCTCAAAGAATTGCGATGGATGGAACTCGCTGAACTTGACTAATATGGGATATCAGAGCCGCAACCGTAAGTACCTGACGCCTCGCGAAAAAAATGCCCGCACCCGCTGGCACGCCCTCAGGTTGATCATTTTTCTGCTACTGGGCGGGTTACTTTGGATTTTCAAGAATCGCCAATCCTACTGGGCCTGGCTGGAAACTTTTTTCTACTGATGCAGGAGCTACTGACCATCCATGTTCTGGCCTTTGGTATCAGTCGTGACATCACGGGCACCTCCTCTCTGACCTTGACCGTCGAGCCTCCGTGTACGGTAGGCGATTTGCGCCGGCAGTTGCTGGCGCGCTGGCCGGCTATGTCCGCACTAGCCAGTCTGGCGATTGCTGTCAACAGCGACTACGCGATGGATGACCGGCTGCTGCAAGCCGGGGACGAAGTAGCACTCATCCCCCCGGTGAGTGGCGGCTGACCACTGCGCCATCCCCCTGCCGCCCGGGGGTTGAAACCATTTTACCTTACTCATTTGTGCTGAGGTCCATGAGAACCAAAGAAGACTCAAGCGTTTTACTCTATGCGCTCCTCATAGGCATGCTGCTCATGGCCGCCAAGTTTACTGCCTGGTGGCTCACAGGCTCCAACGCCATTCTCACCGATGCACTCGAGAGCATTGTCAATGTCGTGGCAGGAGCCATTGCCTGGTATAGTCTGTGGCTTGCTGCCCACCCTGCCGACAGCAATCATCCCTATGGTCACGGGAAAGTCGAATTTATCTCTGCTGGTGTAGAGGGAGCGCTCATTAGTTTTGCGGGCTTCAGTATCATCCTCAAATCGACTTACAATTTTTTTCATCCCCAGCAACTGGAGAGGCTGGACCTCGGCCTGCTGATTACGGCCGGCAGTGGCGCCGTCAACCTGCTGCTGGGTTGGTGGCTGCGGGAGCGTGGAAAAAAGCGGAGCTCGCTCACTATGGTGGCGAGCGGCCAGCACCTGATGAGCGACGCCTACTCCTCCGCCGGCCTGCTGGTCGGCCTGCTGGCGATACAGCTGACGGGGCTGATGCTGCTCGACAATGTTTTTGCGATTGGGTTGGGCGTGCTGATTATTGTGATCGGCCTGCGGCTTGTACGTCGTTCACTGGCTGGCATCATGGATGAAGCCGACGAGCCTCTCATGGCCGGCCTGGTTGCGGAGATGAACCGGGGCCGGTCGCACAACTGGATAGACGTACACAATCTGCGGCTCATACGATATGGCGCGGAGCTGCACCTCGACTGCCATCTCACCCTTCCGTGGTACTTCAATACCCGACAGTCGCACGATGAGGTAAAGGCTTTTGAGGCTCTCATTGACCGATATGAGGGACAACCGGTGGAGATGTTTGTGCATGTCGATCCTTGTGAGCCCCCCCTCTCCTGCCAGATTTGCCCCAAGCAGGATTGCGCCGAGCGGCAGGCGCCGCTGCTGGACATAGTCCCGTGGACGATTGATAACCTGCGGGAAAACCATAAGCACAGCTATGATTTTTCCCTAAAAAAATAAGCGGCGCCCGGGCGGGCACCGGGCCGCCTGAGCGCCGCTCAGCACTTGCTTTTGGAAAAAGCTTGTGCCTATTTTCCCTGAAAAACAGGTTTGCGCTTTTCTACAAATGCAGCTGCACCCTCGACGAAGTCGGCCGTGGTAGTTGTATGGCCAAAAGCCTCCACTTCGGCAGCAAATCCGTCCTGATCGTGTGCAAAATATGCATTGACCGCCTCAATGGCGCTCGCTACGGCCACAGGCCCCTTGGTAGCTATCTTGTGCAGCATGGCTTTAGCCTGAGCAACCTCCTCACCGGCCGGCACTACCGCATTGACCAGTCCCCATTGAAGTGCCTGCTGCGCATCGATCATGTCGGCAGTCAGGATGAGCTCCATCGCCCGCGTTTTGCCGATATACTGCACCAGGCGCTGGGTGCCCCCGTAGCCCGGTATCAGCCCGAGGTTTACCTCCGGCTGCCCGAAGCGCGCTTTTTCACCTGCAATGCGCAGGTGGCAGGCCATTGCCAGCTCACAGCCGCCGCCCAGTGCAAAACCACTGATGGCCGCGATCACCGGTACCCGGGAGCGCTCGATGAGAAAAAAAACATCCTGCCCGCGCTGTGCCAGCACTTTTCCTTCCCCGGCCTGCAACGACAAAAACTCCTTGATATCAGCCCCTGCTACAAAAGCCCGATCGCCGGCACCGGTCAGCACGACGCCTCTGACGCCCTGCCGTGCAGGCAGGTCGCGCCCAAAAAACTCGCCCAGTTCGGCTATCGTCTGCATGTTGAGCGCATTGAGCGCCTTCTCCCGGTTGATGGTCACCACCAGCAAGGGAGCATCTTCTTCAATCAGCAAATTTTGGTAAGTCATAGCCTTGGTTTTCCATGGTTACGGGCTCAACGCGCCCAGATATTGTATTTGAGTATGCAGTAGATGGCTCTGAAGCCGTCCTTCCAGTTGATTTTTTTGCCCTCCGCGTAGGTACGCCCGTAGTAGGAGATGCCTACCTCATAAATTCTGATCCCCGGCACGCGCGACACTTTGGCCGTTACCTCGGGCTCAAAGCCGAAGCGATTTTCCCGCAGGGAGATGGACTGAATGACCGGCCTTGCAAAAAGCTTGTAGCAGGTCTCCATATCTGTCAGGTTCAGATTGGTCAGTGCATTGGACAAAAAGGTCAGCCATTGGTTGCCAATGGAATGCCAGAAAAACAGAATGCGGTGCGGATTGCCTCCCATGAAGCGACTGCCGTACACGACATCGGCATGCCCCTGTAAAATGGGCTGCAGCAAGAGGTTGTACTCCGCAGGGTCATACTCCAGATCAGCATCCTGAATGATGACATAGTCGCCCGTAGCCAGGCTGATACCCGTGCGCAGTGCTGCCCCCTTGCCCTGGTTGAAGCGATGCCGCTCAAAGCGAATCGGAAAATCCGGATAGCGCTGCCGATAACTGTCTACCGCCTGGTCTGTACCATCGGAGGAAGCGTCATCAACAATAATCACCTCTTTATCAATGGCATCTACGAGCGTTACCTGCCTTACTTTATCCAGGATCAGGTGGATGGTTCGTGCCTCATTGTAGGCAGGAATGACAATCGACAGTACTTTCATCGCGACAATACGTTATAGAAGGCGCAAAGATAACTATTTACTGCATGTGCTGTCAGGTCTGTGCAGACGAAGAAGTGTCCGTGATTTGCCAGATGTACCAGCACTGACCTTCTGTACCCCTGCCCCACTTACTGTAAAACGTATTATCTTTGCATGTGCGGGTTGTTGCCGGCCCGGGCAAATGCAGCGTCCTACATGAAGATCATGTTTTGGTTTATCGGAAAAACAGCCGACAGTTATCTGGATGAAGGGCTTCAGCGCTTTGAGAAGCGCCTGAAGCACTACCTGCCTGTAGAGGTCGAAGTGCTGGCCGATGTGAAGGGCGGGGGCAAGCTGCCGCCTGAGCAGCTCAAGCTGCGCGAGGCGGAGGCGGTACTCGCGCGGCTCAAACCGGAGGATGCGCTCATTCTGCTCGACGAGCGGGGCAACAGCTATCGGTCGGCCGAATTTGCCCGCTGGCTTGACCAGCAACTGCAGCAGCCTTACCGCCGGCTCATACTGCTGGTGGGGGGTGCCTACGGCTTTGCACCCGCCCTCTACGAGCGGTCGCAAAGCATGCTGTCGCTGTCGAAGATGACCTTCTCACACCAGATGGTGCGGCTGTTTTTGCTGGAGCAAGTATACCGCGCCATGACCATTCTGCGCAACGAACCATATCACAACGAATAAATCATCATCATGTCACTAACGATCATACTCGTCATTGTCACCTCGCTCATATCCTACCGCGCCTTCAGCGACCCTCACGCCCGTGCGCAACTCATTTTTCACCCTGCTTCCATCAAATCGCGGGGTGAATATCACCGCTTCCTGACCAGTGGTTTCATCCATGCAGATCTCACACACCTGCTCATCAACATGTTCGTTCTCTGGCAGTTTGGAGAGGTAGTTGAGCAGGTATTTACCGCCAATATTTTTGGCCCCCTCTGGGGCCGGATCGCCTTTGTACTCTTCTACCTCAGCGCCATCGTTGTAGCCAACATACCCAGCTATTTCCGCTACCGGGATCAGTACGGCTACCAGGCCCTTGGCGCCTCAGGCGCCACTTCTGCCCTGGTATTTTCCTACATCCTGCTGGGGCCCTGGGAGTGGTTTTTATTCCCCCCCCTGCCCGCCATCATCCTGGGCATCGCCTATCTTTTTTACAGCTCCTACATGGACAAGCACGGCAATGACCATATCGGGCACAATGCCCACTTTTGGGGCGCCGTCTACGGGCTCACTTTTTTCCTCGTCAGCGCCTATCTGCTGTCCCCCGGCCTGCTCGATTTCATCATCACAGAGTTGCTGAAGGGGCCTAAGGCACCTGGCTTTTTATAAAAAAACCTGCGCGTCTACGCCTGAGGGCGGCCGCGCATAAAGCCTGAGCCCGGATTTTTGCCGTAGGCAAAAATTGCAGGCTCAGGCCAAGCAAGCTGCTTATGTATGTCTTTGGAAAAATTGTCGCCTTCTTCGTTCGCCCTTTCAGTTGGCTGGTACTGTTGCTGCTGCTGGCGCTTTGGGATGGCCGGCGGCGGAAGCGCTGGCTGCTGGCATGTCTGGGACTGGTGCTGATCATGGGCAATGGCTGGCTCGCCAATGAGGCTGCCCGCTGGTGGGAGTATCCCCCCCGACCACCCGAGGGCCATTACGACATTGCTATCGTCCTGGGGGGCTATATGTCAGAACCCGGCCTGCTCAGCACCTCCCTGCCCGAAAGTCAGGCCAGCATAGACCGCCTGCTGGCGGCTCTGCCGCTGCTGGCCGGCGGGCAGGCCGATAAGCTGGTGCTGAGTGCCGGCAGTGCCGACATCTGGCGCAGGCGTGTGCCGGAAGCACAGGTAGTTGGCAGCTACCTGCGCAGCATCGGCATACCCGACTCGGTGCTTATTCTGGAAGACAAATCCATCAACACCCTCCAAAATGCACAATTTACCCGGGACATCGTGCAGCAAATGTATCCGCAGGGAGCCCGCTGCCTGCTCATTACCTCTGCCTGGCACATGCGGCGGGCTGTCTGGTGCTTTGAGCAGGCCGGGCTGGCGGTAGACGTGTACCCCGTCGACTACCTGCAGTGGCGGGTTGCCCCCGGCTGGCGACAATATTGGCTGCCGGGGCTTGGCGCCTGGCAGCAGTGGGAGTATCTGCTGAAAGAATGGGTAGGCTTAGCAGGATATAAAATGCGTGCATATTTTGAAAAATGAGCAGGTTTTCATACTTTTACCTCTCAACCATCAATTCGTCTGCATGTTTCCAGCCAGCATCTACCAGGCTCGCCGCCGGCAGCTCGCCACTGCCTTAGCCAACCAAGGCCTGCTCCTCATCATGGGCAATACCGAAAGCCCTATGAATTATGAGGATAATACCTATCCTTTCCGGCAGGACAGCAATTTTCTGTATTTCTGCGGCATCAACAGGCCTGGCATGGCGTTGCTGCTCGATACAGCCAGTGGAGAGTCTGCACTGTATGCCGATGATTTGAGCCTCGATTATCAGGTGTGGATGGGTGAGCAACCCAATGGCCGGACATGGGCTGACCGGGCGGGTATTGAACATTGGGCTCCTTTCAGCGACCTGCGGGCCCGCCTCGCGGCGGCTAAAGAAGTGCACTATCTGCCAGCCTACCGGGCCGAGCGCCAGCTCCTGCTGGCTGAGTATCTGGCAACATCGCCCGCAGCGATTGCCAGCGGAGCCTCAGTAGCTTTGATCCGGGCAGTCATAAGCCTGCGTTCGTACAAAGATGCACTGGAAGTAGCAGAAATTGAAGCTGCACTGTCTGTCAGCGCCCGCATGTACGCACGTGCGCTGGAGTTATGTGTCCCGGGTGAGACTGAACTGCGCATAGCAGGCGAGCTCGAGGGCATTGCCATAGCAGGTGGCGGCCGGCTGGCTTATCCGGCCATCATCAGCGTCGACGGCCATATTCTCCACAACCATTCGCACCACAACACCCTGCAAGCCGGCCAGCTACTGCTGCTGGATACCGGAGCTGCCAGCCCTATGCAGTATGCCAGCGATATCACACGCACTTTCCCTGTATCTCGCAGCTTCAGCCAGCAGCAACAGGAGATTTACTCCCTGGTGCTCGAAAGCCAGCTGGCAGCCATTGATATGCTGCGCCCGGGCATAACCTATCGCGAAGTACACCTCGCCACTGCCCTCCATCTGTGCAAGGGCCTGGTTGATCTGGGGCTGATGCAGGGGGATCCCGCCGAGGCGGTTGCCGCCGGCGCCCATGCCTTATTTTTCCCCCACGGCCTTGGGCACATGATGGGGCTGGATGTACACGACATGGAGGATTTGGGTGAAAATTGGGTGGGCTATGCACCTGGTCAGGAGCGCAGTACCCAGTTTGGCCTGCGCTCGCTGCGGCTGGCACGCGCCCTGGAGCCCGGTTTTGTGCTCACCGTTGAGCCGGGCCTGTATTTCATACCTATACTCATAGATCGCTGGCAATCAGAAGGATTACACAAATCTTTCATCCGTTATGAAGCGTTAACCCAATGGCGAAATTTTGGCGGCATCCGCATTGAGGATAATATTCTTATTACCGAAGAAAATTGTCGTATCTTGGGAGAATCAATTCCGAAAAATATAGAAACGCTATGTCGGTAAGCGCTTCCCCCCTCCTCTACTGCCGGTCGCTGGTACTTCGACTGGTAATGGCTGCGATCTTGACGCTGTCCTTGGTACAGCTGTCTGCCCAGTTGTCTGACAATCTGGGCAATATCTATCTGGCCAAAAAACTCATCGACGAAAAAGAGTACGCTACGGCACAAACCCTGCTTGAAAGTAGCTTACCCGTGATTCCACCCGGC